>CAMZKQ010000148.1 GCA_947311265.1 uncultured Chlorobiota bacterium
ATTGTTGTTATTAAATGTACAGTTGGTAAATACGGGTTTGTTGGCAACGCCTCCATCGGCAATATAAATACCGCCGCCATCGTCGGTGGCGGTATTGTTGCTAAATGTACAATTGGTAAAAGTCGATGTCGAACTGGCATTAATATAAACGCCTCCGCCATCTCGTGTATTATTGGCACTGTTTCCTATTATTTTACAATCTATAAATGTGGGTGAAACTTGGATTAAAGAAATTCCTCCGCCATGCCCGTTTACTGCTCCTTGTTGTACGGTAACTCCATCTAATACTGCTGTTGCATCTGTCCCATCGTTGTTGTGGGAAATTACTCTTCGGATATTTCCGCCACTAAGGATAGATACATTGGCTACAATGTCTCGGTCGGCAAGTACAACGTCTGCCACATCGAAACCGCCATAAACGGTTACGTTATTTTTTAATTTAAAAGATGAGGTGTGGGTATAAGTGCCTGCAGCAAGCCAAACTTGTGTGATAGCATTTGCACTTGCATAGTTAATTCCTGTTTGAAAATTAGTGGCTGCTGTTGCCCATGAATTATAAGGGGGTGTATTAGAGCCAGCACCATTAACATAAACTTGTGCCGAGGTATTCAGCATAAGTACAGAAAAAAGTAAGCTCAGGAAGTATTTATTTACAGACATATTTTTTAGATATTAATTTAAACTGGGCTATAAAACCATAGTAATCAACTGTACTTCAACATATTAAAATAATTAAAACAGATATATTAACTGGCTACACTTTTAAGACTAACAAAAGAGCTAAAGTGTTGCATTAATTAACAAAAATAAACATATTTTTTATCGCTTACAAACTTATCCTAAAAGATTTTGACCAATCGACTTATTTTTCTAACTTTGTATTTATAACATAATGATTTACAGGCTACTCCGAACTGTTAATTTTGTGAACTTGCTAATTTTAATGATTTAAAAACGTAAAAATATGATGCCTCAAATTTACTTGGGAAATAGTTGCATTTTTCTTCGAGCCCCCGAACCAAATGATGCACAATATATATATGATTGCGAAAATTATACCGAAAATTGGCATTCAGGAAAAATAAGTTCTCCTATCTCGATGGCGACCATTGAGCAACATATCGAAAACTCTGCTAATGATATATTTACAACGAAGCAATTTAGGTTTATTATTGTGCAAAAAGGGAATAAAAAAATTGTAGGCATTGCCGACATTTACGACTACGACCCTTTACACATGCGTGCAGCAGTGGGGATTATTATTTTTCCCGAGGAAAATAAAAAACAAGGCTTTGCTTCCCAGACACTCATTTTATTGAAAAAGTATTGTTTTGATTTCCTCCGTTTGCACCAAATTTATTGCGAAATTGCGGATAATAATAAAGCCAGTATTGCCCTTTTTACAAAAGCAAATTTCCTTAAAAGTGGGACTAAAAAAAATTGGATAAATACGGTCAATGGGTTTATTGATGTATCTTATTATCAATGCTTTGAAAATTAACAAACTGGTGTTTACTTTATTTTTCCGACTTCTATAAATTTTGTAGCAGAGGCTTTAAAAGCAAGCCAAATCGTCTTCCCCTCTTCTAGGGCTAAATTTCGGGTCGATTTTTCGGTAATTAGAGCCGTAATAACAATGCCCGCATCGACCTTAATTTCGACACCATTGACAACCGAACAAAGCCCTATAACTTTGCCTTTTAGGTTATTTCTCGAACTCGACTCTTGCTTTTTTAAGGACAGTATTATATCCTCACAAGCTATCATGGCGTAGCCATAGGCAGACTGGGAAGTGGTTGTAATCCAGAGTTCTATACCGTTGGTTATAATTACTTTTTTTGTTTGCCCTTCTTGCTTGCCAAGTATTTTAGCATCGTAAAAATTAGTAATCCCTGCAAAGGCAGCTGTAAATTTGGATTTTGGGTTACTAAATATCTCAGAAGCTGTGCCTTGCTGAATAATTTTACCATCGTTAAGGATTGCAATTTTATCTGCCAAACTAATGGCCTCCCTGTAATCGTGCGTAATGTGTATGATGGTATATCCTTGGCGGTTTATCTTTTTTAGTAGCTCTCTAATTTCAGTTTTTAATTCGGCATCAAGTGCCGAAAGTGGCTCGTCTAAAAGTAACAGGCTGGGCTTTGCTGCCAATGTTCTTGCCAATACGCAACGTTGGATTTCTCCGCCAGAGAGGGCGTTGGGATATTTTCTTAGAAGATGAGAAATATTTAGTTCATTAGCCAGCTTTTCGACCAGCTTTTTAATCTCTTTTTTAGTTTTTTTTTTCTGTATCGGGAAGGCAATATTTTCTGCCACCGTTTTATGTGGGAAAATGGCATAGTCCTGAAAAACGATACCTACATCACGCTGGTTAATTTTTTTATTAGTAATATCTTTTCCCGCAAGGGTAATTTTGCCAGCATCAGGCTTTCGCAAGCCTGCTAGGATTTCAAACAGCATTGATTTTCCCGAGCCAGAATGCCCTAGTAGCACAAAATATTCCCCTTTATTGGCGGAAATAGAAATATCCTGCAAAGAAAATCCAGAGTATTTTTTGGCGATTTTTTCAATATTTATGTGTGGGCTTGTATTTTTCATACTGTAAAAAAAAGTTCCAGACAAAATAAAAGGGTGGTTACCACACCACCCTTTAAAACAACTAACCTAAAACTTACTATGAAAAAAATAACCAATGAATGGTTATAAATTCACATTGCAAATACAAAACATTATTTTGATAAAACAACTATTTTTGATGACAAAAGTGCATTTTTTTTTGACCAATGGCATTTTTAGTTTTAAAAATAGTTGCAGTATTCTAAGAATCAATGGGTTAAAAATTACAAAAATATTCATTTTTTTCTGTTGTAATAATCCATTTATCTGCAAAAAAGAATATTCTATCTATGGATTTGTTTTGGCTATCTAGTTTTTTTAATTGGCTAGCCGCATCGCTCGGGATTCCTGCGTAAGCAAATCCTTTTTTGGCATACAGGATTACCCAGCCTCCTGTGGGTGTAAATTCAATTTGCTTGATGTACTGGTTACGGTAATTTAGGTTTTGTAGCTTACGCAAAGCGGCTGGTGCAATGCCTCGGTGCATAAAAGCGTTGCGTTCGTAAAGTACAACCCATTTGTTATCTGGCGAAAAAGATACAGAGTTAATCCTCTGTTTATCAGCATGTATGCTACGCAACGCAAGGGCTAAATCTTCGGGAACTGAGTCGCCAAAAAAAGCATTATCTTGTGCAATGAGCAACCAGCCTCCTTTTATAAAGTCGAGGTCTTTTATGGATTTTTTAGCGGCATTTAATGCTTTTATTTTTTTGCAGTAGCACTAGGGGCTTTTACAAAGGCGTAGCCCATATCGCCATAGATTACAGTCCAGTTGCCATCGGGCGATAATGTAACGGCATTTATTGGCAAGCCATTTTTTACAATGGTATCCAATTCTGATTTTAATAGTGCTAAATCTTTAACCACCTGCGTTTGGGCAGAGGCAATATTTGTATAAATGATTGCAAATAGTATAAAGAGGATTTTTTTCATGGTATTTTTTATTAAAAAGTATATTCTTATTAATGGGTCATTAAATCATTGTATAATGCTAGTTTTCAAACACTTGCAAATTAACATGACAAAAACCTTGCCAAGTACAAGTGTGTTAAAAAGTCAATATCTAACAAACTATTACTTATAAAATAACGGTTTATTTAGGCTGACTATTGCTAAAAAGTGAACTATTTTACCGCAATACATTTAACACTACAGTTAAACTTAATGCTTCAGGTTTGCTGTGCAGAGGGATTTGTAGAATTTATTATAAATCCCCGAATTATTCGGGTTTATTTTTGTAGTTTTGTAAAAATATATAAATAATCTTATGGTACAAGAAATTATTACTTACATTATAATATTTTTAGCTTTTGCTTACACCATTTACAAGTTAATAAAGTTAGTGCTTCCTAGCAAAAAAGAGGTTAATAACAGTTGCTCGTCTGGCTGTTCTGGTTGTGCTATATCATCAAATAAAAAATCTGTTAATTTTTACAACGTATGAAAAACCGAACCAGTTTTGTTTTGCTTTCTACCTTGTGGGGTACGCTTCTTTATTTTACAGTATCTCTAGCCCTTGCATTTCTACTTGTAAAATCTAGCAATAATCACCCCCACTCAATGGCAGGGGTTCTATATATTGTTCTCCCTGCAATTTTTACGCCAATTGGGCTGCTACTTGGTCTGGTTTTCGGTTTAGTAGAGCAACAAAACCGCATGAAAAAAGTATTGTTTAATTTAGGCATTAGTATTGCTGCGGTTACTTTACTTTCTATTTTTTTGGGAATGATTTTTATTTAAGTTACACCTTAAAATAGCCCTCTTTTTATAGTCCGTAGTTAACGTTTTATTTTTTATAAAATTTACAATTTCCTTACAGTACGCTTGCCTACAAAATAGTTACCTAATGAAGTCATCATTCACAAAAATAGTCCTGAGTTTGTTTTTTGCTTGCTCAATTTCGCTTTCTTTTGCCCAAGGCAATGACAGCCAACTAGCAAAAAAATATTTTCAGAACAAGGAATACGATAAAGCTGAGATTTTATACGAAAAGCTATTTATCCAAACTAAAGCCAAAATCTATTTTAAATACTACACCAATTGCCTTATCGAGCAAGCCAAATTTAAGGAGGCAGAAAAAGTTGTAAAAAAAC
>CAMZKQ010000149.1 GCA_947311265.1 uncultured Chlorobiota bacterium
CTTCAAAAGTATGGGTAATATCGTTATCCAAGCCTACAGAAAATCGGATTAGCCCTGGTGACATGCCCATTTCTTGCTGTACTTCTTTGGGTAATTCGGAGGAGGTGCTTTCGCCAGAGTTGCTAAATAGGGTTTTGAAGTAGCCTAAACTTACGGCAAGGTAACCAACATTTCGTTTTTGCATCTCTTCCATAAAAATGTCTGCCCTTTCGGAGGTTTTCATATCTATAGTCAGTAGCCCGCCGAAACCAAATTGGGGGTTCATCATGCTTTTTAGTAGGCGATGCCCTTTGTGGTTTTGGAGCCCTGGGTAAACTACTTTTATTCCTATTTCCGAAAATTTTTGGGCTAGTGTTAAGGCATTTTTGCCATGCTGTTTCATGCGGATATGCAGGGTGTGCAAGTTCTTTAAAATGCTTGAAGACCGCATGGGGTCTAGTACAGGCCCTAGTAGCATGGCGGTGCCTGTATTTACATCTATAAGCGAATTTATAAAATTATCATCGGCACATATTGCGCCTGCTACACAGTCGTTTTTGCCGTTAATAAATTTGGTCATGCTATAGACAACGATATGAGCACCAAGCTGGTAGGGTGCAATTATCATTGGCGAAAAGGTGTTATCTACCATTAGTTTTATACCTGCATCGTTGGCTATTTTTGCCATTGCAGGAATATCTGATACTTGTAAAAGGGGGTTGGTTATGCTTTCGGTATAGATTAATTTGGTGTTGGGGCGAATGGCTTTTTTTATATCCTCTAAATTAGTCGGGTTTACAAAAGTTACGCTGATATTAAATTTTGGAAGGTAATTTTTCAGAAATGCAAATGTGCCGCCGTAAACCGTTACTCCAGAAATAATATGGTCGCCAGCATTGCACATTTCTAATATGGCAGATGTAATTGCCCCCATACCCGATGCGGTAGTCCATGCGGCGGCTGTGCCTTCCATAGCGGCAAGTGCGTCGGCGAGGTATTTGTTGGTGGGGTTCCAATGGCGAGAGTATAAAAACAGCCCTCTTTTTCGCCATGAAAGGTGTCTATCATTGAGCCTGCTCCGAGGAAGGTGAATGTAGATGAATCTGTTACAGAGGGGTTTACGCCTCCAAATTCGCCAAATTGTTCCAAGGACTGTATGGCTGCTGCTGGGTCAAATTTTTTCATGGGATCTACTTTAAGTAATAATTAGTGAATCCTGTCTAAAAAGCAGCCTACGCATGGTTTTGCAAAAATACTTAAGATTATAGCTTGGTAATCAGTCAGTTATACCACTCGTAGGACGGCTAATTACTCTTCTTTTAGTTTTTAGACCGGGTTCATTAGTGAGATATAAATTTAGACACTCTTTGGGAAAGTGTAGGTTGCTTTTCAATTTTATTTTTTAGTAAATTTTAGCTCTAATTTCCTGCCAGTGCGTTTATTTTTTCTTTAATTTGTTTTTTATTTTTTTCCAGATTGATGTTTTTACAGGTTTATCATCATCGTAATAGCCTTGCCCATAGCCGTATCCATAGCCGTATCCGTAGCCATGTCCATAGCCATATTTGTTACTGTAATTTGATGCTATTTGTACATCATTAAGGACAATATTTAGGTTTTTGAGCTTGGCATCTTTATCAATCTCGCCGATGAGTTTAATTACATTTTTATTTGAGTATTTTTGGCGTACTACATAAATAAAGGCATCAACTTGCTCGGAGAGCAAAAGTGCGTCTGTAACTATGGCAATTGGGGGGGTATCGATTACGATGTAATCGAATTTTGCTTTGGCATAGTTTAAAAATTCAATCATTTTTTTAGACTCTATAAGCTCTGCAGGGTTGGGTGGTATGGGACCAGATAGTGCTATATATAAATTTTTAACTCTTGTTTTCAGGATAATTTCATCAGCGGTATTTCGCCCGATTAAGAATGTTGTTAGCCCTATTCCATTGTCTTGGCCGAACTCTTCTTGTAGCCTTGGTTTTCTTAAATCGAGCCCTACTAGTAGGGTCTTTTTTTCTGCAATAGCAATAATGGAGGCTATATTTTGCGATATAAATGATTTGCCTTCGCCACTTACGGAGGAGGTGGTGGCTATAATTTGCTGTGTTTTATCTTTTAGAATGTATTGTAGATTGGTTCTTAAAGCTCTAAATGATTCTGAGATTGGTGATTTTGGGTGGTCGTAGGTGGGCAAGTTTGTATCTTTTGTATTATGCCCTATGGAGGCAATTATAGGCACAGTTGTACCTTTTTCAATTTCCCTTTTATCTTCTATGGTAACGTTTAGAAATTCTTTGGCTACTATAATTAAAATGGGAATTAGTAGCCCTACAAGTAATGCCTTATTTCTGTTTGCGGATTTTGGTTGAGTCAAATCTTCAGCATTTATGGCTAGTGCGGTGTCTAATATTTTGGCATCTGCTTTTGTCGAGGCTTGTGTTATTTCTGCTTCTATTCTTCTGGTAATAAGGTTGGTGTATATTTTATCGTTAATATTAAATCGACGTTCGATGCTCAAAAAACGCCTTTCGGAGCGGGGCAGACCATATATTTTAGAGATAATTAGTTGGCGTTCCTTGTACATATTGTTAATGTTTTTTTCTGCGGCCTCTACGCTTTTTTTTGCATGGTTAAGTATTTGCCCTCGGATATTATTTATTTTTAAATCGAGTACAGCGGTATTTGGAAGGTTTGCTCCTGGTGCAATATTAAAGTTTAATATTTCCCGCTCCATTATAGTGTTGGATAGCTCGCTAATTAGTCTTTCTATTGTTATGTCTTTTATGCCTACTACGGTAGGCATCATAACGGCAATTATGTCTTTATTCTGTTTTATGTCGTTGTAAGTTATCTCGTAATAGGATTTTCTGGATTTTAACTGGCTTATTGAAGCATCAATTTGGTCTTGCCTGCTGAGTAAAAGTTGAGCTTCGGTGCTAATATCTAGAGTGCTTGTGTTTTGTTTAAAAACTTGCATTCGGTCTTCGGTGTTGAGCAAAGAGTCCGACACGCCTTCAATTTGTTTGTCAATAAATTCGATAATGCTTACTGCGCGAGCGTTTTTTTCCTCTAAGCGTTGGCGAATAAAAATTTCGACTAATTTATTTAAGTAGTCGGCTTCTTTTTCTTTTACACGGCCCATTGTCCAAATCCAGAGTATAGAACTACCTTCTGGCACAATCTCAATTTTAAGTTTTGATTTATAGGCACTTACGAGTGAGTTAATACTTAGCTTATAAAAAAAGTATTTATTTTTTGTTAGTGCATTATTAAAGGGTCTGTCTTTATTTAGGGTTATATTGAAGCTAAATTTCCCATACTTAAATTGCTCGCCAAAATTTAATTCTGTTTCGACTTCAAAGGTTTCAATGCTTAGGTGGTATTTGGTACTATCAATAATTGTGATGTAAACAGGCACCCAGTTGTGCTGTTCGTAAAGTGAGTCGTAGTGTACAATAAATGGTGTTTTTTTATATAGTTCAATATCTGATGCCCATTTATTATATTTAAAATAAGAGGTTGCAAAATCTAATTCACGAATGGCACGTTCGTTAAAGGAATAGGACTGTAGTATTCCCATTTCGGTATCCATACTTCCTGTGCCGCTAAAAAGGCGTAAACCTCCTGCTACGGCATCTTCCTGCTGTCCTTTATTTTGCTTTATTAGTGTCGTATGAACGCCATAGCTGGGTATAATTTGTTTATTTGCCCAGTGTGCATAAAGCAATGCTAATGCAATACCTATAACAAACAGATACCAATTCGAGAGGGCCTTAAAAAGGTATTTTTTAAAATCAAATGCTGATGTTTCTGCTTGTTCTTGTGGAAGCAATTGTTCTTTATCGCTCATTTTATTATTTTACAAGGTTTAAAATTAAAAAACCTGTGGTTAATGTAGATACTGCTGTGGAAACAATCAACATATAATCCGATACGTTTAGCCTAAATATTTTTGATTTTATTGGTTCAACAATAACTATGTCTTCGGGGTAAAGGAAGAAATTTTCACTGGCTAAGAGTTCCCTATCCGATACGTCTATACGAATTATTTTTTGTCCCACTTCGGTAGGGCGAACGATAAGCAAATTAGCCTTATCTCCATAATCGGTTATGCCAGCAACTCTGCCCAATGCTTCTAGTATGTTAATTTTATCTTGGTAGATATAGATAGGGCCTTTTTTAGCGACTTCGCCTAAGAATGTGATTTTAAAACTAACTAATTTGACATGTACTAGTGCGTTTGGGAGCAGTTTTTTAGTTTCCTTTCTTATTTTAGCTTGGGCATCTTGCAGGGTTTCTCCTAGTAAGTTTATTTTTCCTACAATTGGGATTTCAATCTCTCCTTCATTGGTAAGTGTAAATCCGGATAGGTAAAAACTACCTCCGTTTGTAGATTGGTTAAAGTTACTGCCTTGCTGTCCTACGCTAAATAAGCGATTAATTTTAGGGTCGGTAGTCAGTATCGTTATATTTAGAATGTCTTGTGGCTGAAGCCTGTATATTGGAGGCGGGTTTTTGAAATATGTGGTAGTGTCAGATGTTTCGCCTTTTGCCTCAATATATTTATAATTTTTTCGGGTACAGGAGGAGAGGCTAATTAGGGAGCTAATAGCAAATAAAACGAGGAGTATCCCAAATTGTTTTTTCATAATTATACTGTGTTCTTTTAAAATCTAAAATTGGATTTTTATAGGTATTCATACTTTTGATTTCTTCTGGCAGGTTCAAAACCGGCTTCCGATATGGCCTGTTGTATTTGTTTGGCAGTAAAAGTATAGTCTGCACCAGCGGCAGAAACTACATTTTCTTCTATCATTATCGAGCCAAAATCGTTTGCTCCTGCGTGAAGTGCCAATTGCCCTGTTGCTTTACCCACAGTAAGCCAAGAGGCTTGCATATTTTTGATGTTTGGCATCATTATTCGCGCTAGCGAAATCATGCGTAAATACTCGTCGGCAGTTACGTTGTTTTGTACCCCGCCTTCGTCGTTTAGTTTTGTGCCTTCATCTTGGTAAGTCCAAGGAATAAATGTGGTAAAGCCAACTGTTCCTTTTGGGCGTTCCTCCTGTACTTCTCTTAGGTTTATAAAATGTTGTATCCTTTCTTGGTTGGTTTCCACATGCCCAAACATCATTGTGGCAGAGGTTACCATATTTAGTTTGTGGGCAGCTCTCATAACGTCTAGCCATTGCTTGGCAGTGCATTTTCCTTTGGACACTTCTGCACGCACTCTTTCGACCAATATTTCGGCACCAGCACCGGGCAGGCTGTCCATTCCTGCGGCGGTAAGTTCTTCTAGTACAGTACCATAGTCGGTTTTTGCCAACCTTGCTATATGGTGTATTTCGGCAGGGCCTAGGGCATGTAGGATTACATCAGGGTGCATTTTTTTTAGGTCTGAAAAGAGTTGTTTGTAATATTCCAAGCCCAGTTTTGGGTGTAAACCGCCTTGTAAAAGCAGCTGGTTGCCTCCAAATTCTTTGAGTACTTTTATTTTTTCGTCGTACTCTTCTAAGGTGGTGATAAATACATCTGGTGCATTTGGTCTTCTGTAGAAATTACAGAATTTGCATTGTGCCACGCAGGCATTGGCAATATTTACGTTTCGGTCAATTATCCAGCCTACTTTATTTGTTTTTTCTTTGGGTTGGTTTTTTTTTCGGAGTTCGTTTCCTATGTGCATTAACTCGGGCAAAGGGGCGTTTTCAAAAAGGAAAAGCCCTTCTTCTACAGTTAAAAATTCTGAATTTAATGCTTTATTATATAGTGTGTCTAGAGTCATTTATTGGATTGTTTTTTTATTATATCTTGTAAATGTACAAAGATAAAATTATTACTTAATTTTTTGATATTTCCTCTATCAATAATTTGTTCCAACTATTTTATTCCGAATTTTTCTACAGCTTCGTTCATTTTTGTAAATATTTTGGCACGTAGTGCCATTAGTTTCTGCATTTCAGGATTTTTTTGGTTGGCTACAAAGCGTAGCCTTGCAGTAAATTTTACAAAAAAACGGTGGTAGCCAAATGCCAGCATGCCGGCAGGTAATAAGGACAATAAAAAGGCTAGCCTAATGTACCACAAATCGCAAAAGAAGAATGTAATCCCGAATTGTATTAAGTAAAAAATAGGAAATGAAAATGCACTTATTGCAAAGTTAATTGAGCTTGTAAATTGTTTGTCTTTTAGATTTTTGGTTACTAATCTTGGCAGTCGGTATTGGATTATGTTGGTTAAAAACCCGAACAGGAAAACAGGAAATCCGAGCATTAAAATTATTGAATGTAGGGCTAGGATAGCTGGTGTTGTTTTCTTTTCTAGCACCCAATCTTTCATTCTGAATTTATCTATACCTTTCTGGTATTCAGTAACATCAGTATGTAGTTTGTCAAACTCTTCGGGGAAGTTTGCCGATAATTTTTCGGTAACTGCTATTGTCTTTTTGTCGGCTTTAAATTTATTGAGAGGTTCTAGGTCTGGTAGTCCTAGCTTTCGTGCCATTTCTGTATCAAAAAGGGCTCTAAGGGTTTCGTAAGTTTCAATTCTTTCGCCGTCTTCAATTTGTATCATCAGCTCGGCGATGCGTGTTTTCATTTCCTTTTTTAAAGTAATTATTGCTTTATTTTTATGCTCTTTGTAAAGGTCGAGATAGTCGGAAACATTAATGGGTTTGCCATATTGCAATAAAACTTTGGAGCGGGGGGCTTTATAGTTGGAGTAATATATCCCTATGGGGATAATTTTTGAATCCAAGTTGTATCCATTTCTTTCTTCGGCAATAAAAACGGTACGTTGGATACCCTTTTTTAGCGGGTCCATTTTCCTTCGCCCTGTGTGGTGCCCTTCCGGGAAAATTACGACTGCTCGGAAAGTTTTAATAATATCAATTACTTTATCAAAAATTATTTCGTTAAGCATTAGCTTATCTTTCCCATCTCGGATACGGAATACGGGTAGGATTTTAAAGTAGATAAGTGCTTTTGAGGCTTTTTCTTTCGCAAAAATATCACCTCTGGCTAAAAAAACGAGTTCTTGGTTTTGCGAGAATAGCATGGCCAAGGGGTCCATTAATGAGTTTTGGTGGTTGGGGGCAAAAATGGCAGGTTTGTTTTTGGGGATATTTTCAGCACCAGTATAAATGGCTCGTTTGTAATAAATTTTATTATGTAAAAAACCAACATAGAGGTGTAGTACTTTATATAAAAATGAGTTTTTTGTAGGGTTTCCTAAATCCATATTTTAATATTTGTTTTTATCGAGTGTAAAAGCTAGGCAAAGCTAATAAATATTTTATGATTTTGAACTTTAATTTTTTATTGTAAAAGTATCATTATCATTTACAAAAGTAGCATTTTTAAATATTTTTTGTGCTTCTTTTTCGTGTAATTTTACATCATTATAACGGGCAGATAAATGCCCCATGAGTAATTTTTTTGCATTGGTTAGTTGTGCAAAATTGGCTGCATCTTCGGCGGTTGAATGCCCTGTTTTTTTTGCCATTTTGGATTTTGAGGCATCAAAAGTAGCTTCGTGGTAAAGTAAATCTACCTGTTGTAGTAGGGGGGCATATTTATCCGAGTATTTGGTGTCCGACAGGTAGGCATAGGAGCGAGGGCGTTTTGGGGGGATTACAAGTTGCTCATTTTTAATTAGTTCTCCGCTCTCTAGTGTTAGTCCTGAACCGTTTTTTATGGCTATAATTTCTGTAATGGATAAGTTATATTCTAGGATTTTTTCTTTCTTGATATTGGGTAATTTTTCTTTTTCTTTAAATAGGAAACCGCAAGTTTGCGTTCTGTGTTTCAGTGGGAAGCTATATACTTCTAAGTGTTTTAAATCTAGAATTTTATTTTCTTTATCGTATTCAAGTGCATGATACTCTATTTTAAATGGGGGAACTTCGCTACCCAATACGGTATTTATTATGTTTTCGAGTTTGGGGTGGGCAAAAAGGTGTAATGGTTTTGTGCGTCCGAGCAGGGCAAATGTTGAGATTAAGCCAAAGATCCCATAAAAATGGTCGCCGTGGAGGTGGCTGATAAAAATGTAATCTAGCTTTGAAAATCTAATTTTATTGCGTCGTAATTGCACTTGGGTAGCCTCTCCACAATCGACCAAAAAAAAACGCTCATGAACATTTAGTACATGAGCTGAGGTGTATCTTTTTGTGGTTGGCAATGCCGAGCTAGTGCCTAAAATTGTGAGTTTGAATGACATTTAGGCGGGTGTTACACTAAGCATTTTGGGCAATAATGCCAACCGCTTGGTCTAGTTTGTCGGTAATACTGAGTACAGTATCTAGCTGGGAAATTGAAACTAGGCGTTCTACTGCTGGCTGTAATCCAGTAAGAACAAATTTTCCTTTTGCATTTTTGCAAAGCCTGTTGGCAACTAATATTGCACTAAGCCCCGAGGAGTCGCAATAGCTTGTTTTGCTAAGGTCAATAATCATGTTTTTTTCGCCATTTCCTGCAATAAGCACCAATTCTGATTTTACAGATGGGGCTATATTGGTATCTAATTTTTCGGATAAGATGCTTATTAAAGTGTAGCTTTCGTTTTTAACTACTTCAAATTTCGATTTCATAATTGAATTAATAATTATTATTAATTTGCAAGTTATAAAAAAGGGCTAAAATTTCAAAATTTCAGCCCTTTTTTTATGTAAATAAAAATTAGGCGGGCTTATTTGTCCTCTTTTTCTAACTTTTCTTTTAAATCTGCAAGACCTGCAATATCACCAAGAGTTGTTTTTTCTACTTTAATGTTGATATTTGAGTTGCCTCCGCCTTTATTGGAAGATGCTTTTTTAGAACTGTTGCCTTTTTTAGGGTCTTCTTTGTAAGTCCGTAAGTGCGATACCATAATTTTCTTGCCTTCTTTCGAGAAGTCAATAACACGAAAATTTGCTTTTTCGTCAGCTTCCATTCCTGTGCCGTCTTCTTTTTTAAGGTGTTTTTGAGTACTGATACCCTCAACGCCGTAAGGAAGAGAAATTATAGATACTTTTTCGCCAATGCTAAGCACTGTGCCTTCATGCTCTGAGCCTACGCTGAAAAGCGTTTCGAATACGTCCCAAGGGTTCTCTTCTAGCTGCTTGTGTCCTAGGCTTAGTCGTCGGTTGTCTTTATCAATTTCAAGAACCACTACTTCCATATCTGCACCAATTGAAGTAAATTCTGCTGGGTGCTTAATTTTTTTTGTCCA
>CAMZKQ010000150.1 GCA_947311265.1 uncultured Chlorobiota bacterium
GGGTACAGATGGCAAGTACTACCTAATCTTTACTGGCGAAAATGGTATTGGTCTTGCAAAATCGGACAATCCCTTTGGGCCTTGGAATATTTATCCCGAACCAATTATAAAAAAAGAATACGATTGGGAAGAGTCCGAAATTGTAGCCCCTGATGCAATCATTGAAAATGGGAAATTAAAAATTTGGTATGTAGGCGTAATTGGCGAATTTAATGGTGCATCTATAGGCTATGCAGAAATTGATTTTCCTGTAGTTTGGTAAATAAGCCAGCGTGAGCAATTCTATAATTTTCTATATATCAAAAAGTGTTTTGCTACCATCATTCTCAATTTTTTCGACTTCAAAATCAGGGTCAGCAGTTTCAGTTTTTTCTTCGGGTTTAGTATCCTCAATAATAATTTCGTCTTCTAGCTCTTTCGGTTCAATTTCTGAAACCGACTTTATTTCGTAGCTAGAGAGTCTTTTGCCTCTGGCTTTTAGACCTTTAATAGCTATAAATTCTTCGGCATCAATAATTTCATTTTCACGGTTTGCATTTTTACCTCCAAATTTGACCTCTATTTGTGGGTGCTTCTGCGAACTAAGCAGCACAAGTTTCGATTTTTCATTATCACCAATTAGGCTTTGTTCCTTATCAGTATTCTCGGCATGGAAGCGTTTGAGGTAGTAGTAGCCTTGGTCGGCATCAAAAAACACAGCAGTCCAGATAGTGACTGGATTAAATTTCTCGAAACTAAGCATTTTGGGTTCGTAATGGTTCGTTAGTTCAAATGAGCTTAAGCGAATTGTACCTTTTGTCGAGACAATTAAAATTTTATCGTCGGCTTTAAATTCGCCTAAAAACTCGCCTCTTTTTTGGTCATTAATACGGTTTACATCGGCATCATACCATATTTTCCTTCCGCCCAAGGTGGATACGCCTTCTTCTTTTAGTACCACTTTTAGTATCGGATTTTTGCTTAGCATGTTCCCCTTTGAGCCTCTGCCTTTTATGGCAAGTTGGCTTAAGTCTTCTTCCCAAACTCGTTTTTTTAGTCGAGCCTTTGGGCGAAGTATTACTTTAAGGATTTCTGCTTCGCCATTCGGGTTTGCTGTAAAGTAGAGTATTTCAGAGCGTTCTGTACCTAGGGTTACATTGTACTCTTTGTCCCTAGTGATTCCGGTTACAAAAAAACGCTTCATGTAAGTTACTCCGCTTTTTCCATCTCGGTAAACGGCATTGTAAATTGTGCGTTTGTCTTTTTTCTTAAAAACGGCAATATGGATTACATTTTTCCCAATATAAAATTTGCTAGACACTTTTGTAATTAAATAAGTCCCGTCTTTTCGGAAGAAAATAACATCGTCAATATCAGAACATTCGCCAACAAATTCGTCTTTTTTTAGCGACATTCCGGCAAAGCCTTCTTCAATATTTACAAATAGTTTTTCGTTGCGTACCACTACTTTGGAGATAATAATATCTTCAAAATTGCGTAACTGAGTTTTCCGTTCTTTGCCTTTGCCAAATTTTTTAACAAGGTTTTTATAATAATCAATAGTGTAGGTTACGATATTTTTTAGATGATGGTCAATTTTCTTCATCTCCTCTTCGAGATTTTTGATGTACTCATCGGCCTTAAAAGCATCGTATTTAGAAATTCTACGGATTTTAATTTCGGTGAGCCGGATAATATCATCTCTGGTTACTAGGCGGCGAAGTAGTGGCTTAAATGGTTCAAGCCCTTTGTCGATAATCTCTATAACTTGCTCAAAACTAGTGGCTTCTTCAATTAAAATATAAATTCTATTTTCGATAAATATTTTTTCTAATGAAGAGGCGTGCCACGAATCATCGAGTTCCGAACGGCGAATTTGCAGTTCTAATTTTAATAAGGCGAGCGTTCCATCTGTATTGGTTTTCAGTATCTCTGTAACGCCTATAAACTTTGGTGTATCGCCATCTACAATGGCGGAATTTGTGGCAATAGAGATTTCGCAATCCGTTACTGCATACAGGGCATCAATCATTTTATCGGAGGAAACACCTGTTGGTAAATGCACCAAAATTTCGACTTTGTCAGAGGTATTATCTTCAATTTTTTTTATTTTTATTTTATTCTTATCGTTTGCCGAAAGTATTGAATCAATGAGGCTTTCTGTGGTTTTTCCGAAGGGTAACTCTGTGATTTTCAATGTTTTTTTATCTTCCTTCTCAATTTTTGCTCGAATACGCACTCGCCCTCCTCGTAGCCCATCGTTGTAGCGAGAAATATCTGCCATAGCACCGGTAAGGAAGTCGGGATAGAGTTCAAATTTTTCTCCTTTGAGGTATTTTATAGAGGCATCTATAAGTTCTAAAAAGTTGTGTGGCAGTATTTTAGAGGCCATTCCTACAGCAATTCCTTCAACGCCTTGGGCGAGTAGCAAAGGGAATTTCATGGGTAAACTTATTGGCTCTTTGTTCCGCCCATCGTAGGACATTTTCCAGTTTGTGGTTTTGCTATTAAAAGCAACATGGAGTGCGAATTTAGATAGGCGTGCTTCAATGTATCTAGGGGCTGCGGCACGGTCGCCAGTATATAAATTGCCCCAGTTGCCTTGCATATCTATTAATAATTCTTTTTGCCCCAGTTGCACGAGTGCATCGCCAATAGAGGCATCGCCGTGTGGGTGGAATTGCATGGTTGCTCCAATTATGTTGGCGACTTTATTGTACCTGCCGTCGTCTAAACGTTTCATGGTGTGCAATATACGCCTTTGCACGGGTTTCATACCATCGGCAAGATGTGGTACTGCACGTTCCAAAATAACATAGGAGGCATAGTCTAAAAACCAGTTTTCGTACATTCCTGAGATGTATTTCACTTCAAACTTGTCGCCAATATCTTGGTTTTCTAATTCGTTATTTTCTATATCTTCTGGTAGTTCTTCCATCATTAGGGGGTTTTCTTTGCTAGTTTTTATATTTTTTTTTGAGCTTTATTCGCCTTCCTTCTAAATAAAAACTTGTGGTATCGGAGGCATCGTAAGCCTCGTTTGTATTTTCAGTTTTAAATGTTTTTATGTGGGCGTTATATACTTTTCTATTTTTGTAAAATACGGCTTTATTATCTTTTGAGTAATTGTTACCGAGTAGCTTTATTTCTATTGGTTTTGCTCCTTTTAGGATTAAATTTTTGTAAAATATAAAATGGTCGTCTTTGGCATAATTCTCTTTTTTAAGTGCTTTAAATGTTGTTTTATTAGCTAAATGTATTTTTTCTAATTTAGAGTTTTCGGTATCAAAAAAGTAAATATTTTCCTTATCGTAGTAGTATTTTTCTAGGTTGTTTTCATCGGCTTTAAAAGCCGAAAAAGAATAGTCTTCGTCTTTTTTTAAAAATTTGATATTGTCTTGTTCTATACTATAAATATTTTTTGTATCCCGTACAATAAATCCGTCAATAACTTCAAACCCAGTATTATCTGTAACTTTATCTATAATTTTATTTTTATAAAATACATTATTTTTA
>CAMZKQ010000151.1 GCA_947311265.1 uncultured Chlorobiota bacterium
CTACTTCTAGTAAAATGAGCCGATAGACGGATTCGAACCGCCGACCGGCTGATTACAAATCAGCTGCTCTGGCCAACTGAGCTATATCGGCAAAATTATTTTTAGAACTTAATCACATTTTACGTTATGATTTCGGAGTGCAAATGTAATACTATTTTTTTTATTACAAAATTTTTCAACACTCTTTTTATTTTTTTTAAGATCTCAATTTCTCTTTATATTTTTTAATCTGCCTTTTTAAAGCATCTACGGCATTATCAGTAGCCTCTTCAAAAGATTTTGCTTCTTTTTCGGCAAATAAATCATTGCCTTTTATCTCAATAATAATTTTTACAGCTTTATTTTCTGTATGTTTTTTTTGCGATTTATCGAATTTTAAAAATGCTTCTGCTCCGATAATTTCATCGTAAAGCGTTTCTAGTTTTGATATTTTCCCTTCAACGAACTCGATTAATTTTGCATCAGCATCGAATTGTATTGTATTTATTTTAATATTCATAGTTTTTAATTTTAGGCTCTTGGGTGAGCTTGATTGTAAACCTTAGTTAGTTTTTCAAAAGTGTTATGTGTGTAAACTTCTGTTGCTGCTAGCGACTTATGCCCTAGTAGTTCTTTTATTGCGTTAATATCGGCACCATTATTTAGCATGTATGTTGCAAAAGTGTGCCTTAGAACGTGTGGGCTCAATTTTTTAGCTGATGATACGGTTTGCAGGTGTTTTTTTACAATATTATATACTAGTTTTGGATAGAGAGGTTGCCCTTTTTTTGTTAAGAAAACGGCATCAAATCCCGTTGCTAATTTATCTCTGTGCAAAAAATATTTTTGATACGAATTTATAATTGCTTTTGTTATTGGAATAATTCTTTCTTTATCTCTTTTTCCTAGAACTTTTATAGTGCTATTATAAGTTGAAATGTTTTTAAATTTTAGTTGTATTAATTCATTTCTGCGTATTCCTGTTAAGTAGAATAGCTCGATTATCAATCTATCCCTTGTTCCTGAAAACGTATTTTCAAATAAATTGCTTCCAAGTAGCATTTCAAGACTTTCCTTTGTTAAAAATTCGGGAAGTTTTTTTGATTTCTTTGGTCTTACCGCATTAATAACAGGGTTTATTGCCGTTTTATTTTTCCGTATTAAGTACTTATAATAAGTGCTTAATGAAGATAATTTTCGGTTAATTGTTGTTGGGGTAATCTCTTTATCGGATAAAGTTGCTATCCAACGCCTTACAATTTTATAGTCTTGAATATTCTCTATTTCAGGAAATTCGTTCTCTTGACAAAAAAAGCTAAACTGTTTTAAATCACAAAGGTAAGAAACAAGAGTATGTTCCGAATATCGTTTCTGATGCCTTAGGTACTCTTCAAATCCTTGTGTATTTAACTTTTTAGGCTCCAAATTTGCTATCCGTCAATTTCTTTTTGCTGAAGTTGTTGTTTATAAACGGCTTTAATTTTTTCTTCTCTATCTTGTACAGATGGTTTCTTATAGGCTTGTCTGCTTCTCATCTCTTTTACAACACCAGTTCTTTCAAATTTTCTTTTGAATCTTTTTAATGCTCTTTCGATGTTTTCTCCTTCTTTTACTGGAACGATTATCATTTTTTGTGTTTAATTTTATTAAAGAATAATATTTTCTTAGTACTTACAATACGAAATGCAAAATTATTAATAAGATTTATAATTGCAAACTTTTTCGGTATAAATATTATAATAATTTAGTGGCTTTAAGCCAAAACTTTTCTGGCTATAACAAGGCGTTGAATTTCAGAGGTGCCCTCCCCTATTTGCAAAAGCCGCTGATCCCTGTAAAACCTCTCGATTGGGTAATCTTTCATTAATCCATAGCCTCCATGTATTTGAACGGCCTCATCGGCGACTTCTTTGGCTACTTCCGAGCAGTATAGTTTTGCCATAGCGGCTACTTTGCCGAACGGCTTGCCGCTGTCTTTTAATTTGCACGCCTTATATAATAGGTTGCGAGCAAGTTCTACTTTCATTGCCATATCGGCAATTTTGAAAGAAATTACTTGAAATTCGGCAATTGCTCGCCCAAACTGCTTGCGTTCTTTTGCATATTGAATAGCCATTTCCAAAGCTCCTTGTGCCAAACCTAGCCCCATTGCTCCTATTGATAATCGCCCATTATCAAGGGTACTTAACATTATTTTTGAACCTTGCCCCACTTTTCCTAAAAGGTTAGCTTCTGGAACTTTACAATTATCGAAATATAGCTCGGAGGTATCCGATGCACGCCACATCATTTTGCCGTGCATTGCGACTTGTGTAAAGCCTTGGGTTGCTTTATCAACAATAATTGTAGTAAATTCTTTTTTGCCTTCTGGGCTAAGTGTAACTGCCTGAACTGTTGCCCCTGCTGACATTTTTGATGCACCATTAGTTATAAATATTTTTGAGCCATTGATAAGCCACTCTCCATTCTTAAGTATGGCTGTTGTTTTTGAGCCTCTGGAATCCGAACCTGCATTGGGTTCGGTAAGCCCAAATGCCCAAATGGCTTCGCCTGTACAAAGTTTTGGTAGGTATTTCGTTTTTTGTTCTTCCGTACCATAATAGTATAATGGGCCAATGCCTAGCGAATTATGTGCCGCTAGTGTTGCGGCCTGCGAACTATCGACTCGTGCAAGCTCCTCAACTGCAATAATATAAGAGAGTACATCTGAACCTTGTCCACCATATTTTTCGGGTAAGTACATTCCAAAAAGCCCCATTTCGCCCATTTTTTTTGTGAGGTCTTCCGAAAAAATGCCTTTTTCATCGAGTTCTTGTGCAACTGGTTTTATTTCTCGCTCGGCAAAATCCCTTACGGTTTGCCGTATTAAAATTTGATTTTCTGTTAGTCCAAAATTCATTTAGTTGTAGTTTTATGAAGTTATTTTTACATTTTTATTTTACTGTTAGGTAAGGTTTTATTTTATTAAACGTTGTTTTTGAAAGCACTTTTCGTGTCCTTAAAAGGTTAATATCTTTTATGAAGCCATGCTTATCTCTAAATTCAATAATTTGTCTGGCTTGCGAAAATGAAAGATAAGGGTGTGTTGCAAATTCTTTTTTATCAGCAAAATTAACTCTTATTTTATCAATCTTTGAGGTATTTATTACAATTTTTTGTTTGATATTATCGTAATATTTTTTTTTCATTCCCCATAAATCAAGTAATTGCTCTTTATATAAAAACCCACCTGCTTGTGTGCGGAAAGATACTATTTTTTTTGCATTATACTTCCAAAATCCGCCAAGGTTTATAAACTCTTCAAGAGAAAACTCGTTGAGGTAAACCACAATATTAGAAGTGTCTGTTTTTTTTTCGTAGGTTTTTCCTTCTTTGGGGTTGCCTGTTTTTTTTATTTGGATAAAATCAGCAACCGCAAGGTATTGTTCTTCTTTTACGGTATAGATTTTCTTCAAATCTTCTTTTTTGTAGAATTTACCACCTTTGGAGAGGTAGTTTCCTATTGATTTTGCTTGTTTTTCCGAAAATCCTAAATGCTTCCAATCTGAAATTGAGGCAGTGTTTGGGTCAAAATTGAAAAGTGAATCTGGCTGATAAGTTATTTTTTCGTATTTGTTGTAGTTGTCTTTTTTATAATATTTACTACGGCTAAACCTTTGTGGGTAATTACTTTTCTCGGGCAAGTCTAAATAAGGTTCGATAATTTCAAATTGTTTTCGGCGTATGCCGTAGATTTTTCTAAAATCATCTCTATCGTAAAACTTTCCGCCTTTGTCCAGGTAATTTGTAATTGTTTTTTGCTGTTTTTCTGTAAATCCTAATTTTTGCCACTCTTGTGCAGCTAAGTTATTAGGGTTAAATTTATACAGTTTTATGGTATCGTACCTCGCAATTATAAATTTATCGAGCCGGCTTAGGTAAGTGCCTTCTTTGCGTTGGGTTAAATTGGCTTCAAACTCGGTTATTTCTTTTTGAAATTGCGAAGTATCCTCTGCTTGGTCATCAAAAAAATAGCTAACGGTGCTGTTGGCAATAATTACAAGAATTAACAAAATGGAGAGAATTATAATGCCTTTCCGTTCTGAATTAGAAAATGTAAATAGTTCTTTCAATTGCTTTTTCGATGCCACAATTTTTTTTTATAAGCCTTTATTTATATTTTTTGATGCTGCCGTCTTTTACCCGTTTAAAATAATCTTTCAAATCTTTGCGAACTTCTGGGGCGAGGATTAATAGCCCAATGACGTTAGGAAATCCCATACTTAAAATCATCATATCAGAGAAATCGATAACTGCCCCTAGGCTAGACGATGCACCTACAATTATAAATCCTAAAAATATCACATAATAAACTAATGAACTAAGGTATAAGTTTTTGGTAATTTTTTTATGCCCAAAAAGGCTGCCAAATAAATAGCGAAAGCCATTTAGCCCGTAGTACGACCATGAAATCATGGTTGATATGGCAAAAAGGAATACGGCGATTGTTAAAACCCATGGAAACCAAGGAATTACAGATTTGAATGCGGCTGATGTTAAATCTGTACCAGAGAGGCTGCCTGCCGTTGCAGGGTCGTAATAACCAGTAAAAATAATCACTAGAGCAGTCATGGTGCATATCACAACAGTATCAATAAATGGCTCTAGGAGGGCTACAAGTCCTTCGCTTATAGGCTCATCTGTTTTTACTGCTGCATGTGCTATTGAGGCAGACCCTACGCCTGCTTCATTGGAAAATGCTGCCCTTTGAAAGCCAACAATCAACACCCCTACAACGCCTCCTTTCATTGCATCAGCAGCAAAAGCGCCTTCAAAAATTAAAGAAAAAGCATTGCCAATATTAGAGATATTTGTACCAATAATAATTAATGCTGCTAAGATGTATAAACCGGCCATAAAAGGCACAATTTTTTCGGTAACTTTTGCTATGCTTTGGATACCACCAATTACCACAACGCCTACAATTAGTGCTAGCCCAACGCCGAACAACGCTCCTTTTCCTTCTAGGAATGGGATTTGCCCTGCAATTTGAGAAAAGGCTTGATTGGCCTGAAACATATTTCCGCCCCCAAGCGAACCGCCAATTACAAGTACTGCAAAAACTGCGGCTAAGACTTTTCCTAATCCTTTCATGTTTTTCTTTTCCAAAGCACGGCTTAGGTAGTACATGGGGCCTCCGGAAACTTGTCCGTCTTTATCTATTTTTCGATATTTTACACCTAAAGTTACTTCTGTAAATTTTGCTGACATGCCTAAAAGTCCTGCAACAATCATCCAAAAGGTTGCTCCAGGCCCCCCTAGGGTGATAGCTACTGCAACACCGGCTATATTCCCCAGCCCTACGGTTGCAGAAAGTGCTGTAGCTAATGCCTGAAAATGAGAAACTTCCCCTTTATGGTTAGGGTCGTCGAATTTTCCTTGTACAAGTTGAATGGCGTGTTTAAAGCCTCTAAAGTTTACAAAATTCATGCGGAGAGTAAAAAAGATTGCTCCAAATACTAGCCAAACGACAATAAATGGGATTTTCATTTTCTTTTTTGTACCGTTTGGGTGTAAAACAGGCACTCTTTTGTCGCTATAAATTACAGGGTCATAGATATGTAGGGCTGCAAAAATATCGAACATTACTACTGTGCCTATAATGTTTACTACTGGCACAAAGAAGGAGTTAATTTTTTCGTCTATTGAACTGGTCTCTATTAAGACAGAGGCCTGCCCTGTTTTGCCATTTTTATCGGTAACCGTAAGCGAGTAGGTAGAGCCTTCGGTAAGGTTTTTGGCTAAGGCAGATGTGGTTACTACTTCTTTTTTCGACCATGTATATATATAAGGTGTAGTTCCGCCAGAAACAGTTGCTTTTGCAAAGGCATCGTTTATGCCTTTTGTGGCATTTCCTTTTTCAAATTTTATGGTAATTTCTTGTGCTGATACACTACCCAATAGTAATGTAAAAAATAATGTACTTAGTAGTTTGGCTAATCCTGTCATTTAGTTTTAGGTTTGATTTTCGGTAATTGAGAGTCGTGGCTTTTTAGTTTGCAAAAATTCGTAATTGTTGTGCAATTTTTTCTTTAACATTCTTACGCTCAACAATATAGTCCAGAAATCCGTGTTCTTTTACGAATTCTGCTCGCTGAAAACCTTCGGGCAAATCTCGCCCTATTGTTTCTCTAATTACCCGAGGACCAGCAAAGCCAATGAGTGCTTTTGGCTCGGAAATATTTATATCGCCAAGCATTGCAAATGAGGCTGTTACCCCGCCTGTTGTAGGGTCTAGTAGGAATGAAATATATGGAATTTTGGCTAGTGAAAGCTGATTTAGCTTGGCGGATACTTTTGCCATTTGCATGAGTGAAAATGCGGCCTCCATCATTCTGGCACCGCCAGATTTGGACATTATCATGAATGGTATTTTATGCTCTATACTATAATCTACTGCTCGTGCAATTTTCTCTCCAACTACTGCTCCCATTGAGCCTCCTATGTATTCAAAGTTCATGGCAGCGATTACAATATCGTAGCCTCCTATTTTTCCATGGGCAGCAGTTAGGGCATCAACAAGTCCTGTTTTTTTTGTGGTAGCTACTAGCCTATCGGTGTATTTTTTTGTATCAACAAAGTTGAGTGGGTCTGCCGAGCTAAGGTGTTTGTCAAGCTCTGTGTATTTATTGTTATCAAAAAGTATTTCAAAAAAGCGAACTGTTGAAATTCGGCTATGGAAACCACACTGGCAAACATTCATGTTTTTCTGATGTTCTTCGGTATCTGTAATTTTCTTACAATCAGGGCATTGGTACCACATGCCTTCTTTAATTTCTTTTTTATCTTTGGTTTCGGTAACAATTCCTTTTTCTTCTCTGTTAAACCAGCCTGTATTTTCTTCTGCCATTTTTTTAGTATTAAATATGAATTCTTAAGCGGAGAGTACGAAGTCATAAGTCAAACTTTTTTTGTTTAATCTTTACGACTTCGTACTTACAACTTAAATCGGTTAAAGTAATTCACCTCTATTGATACAGTTCACATCTTCAAAAGCAATTTTCAATCTTTCTACTAGTGCTTTTTCGGCTTCACGCAGCCATACCCTTGGGTCATAGTTTTTTTTGTTTGGCAAATCATCGCCATCGGGGTTGCCAATTTGGGCTTGGAGGTAATCTCTTTTTGAGCTTTCGTACTTCCGTACACCGTCCCAGAACGCCCACTGCGTGTCCGTATCGATATTCATTTTTATAACTCCGTAAGATATTGCTTCACGAATTTCCTCTCGGGTAGAACCCGAACCGCCATGAAATACAAAGTCCACAGGCTCTTTATCGTCTAATTTATATTTTTCGATAATAAATTCTTGCGAATTTTTAAGGATTTTTGGGGTCAGTTGTACGTTGCCTGGTTTATACACTCCATGTACATTGCCAAATGAGGCAGCTACTGTAAATTGCTCGCTTATGGCGGATAGTTTTTCGTAAGCGTAAGCTACTTCTTGTGGCTGGGTGTATAGTTTTGAGCTATCAATATCGGTATTATCTACCCCATCTTCTTCGCCACCAGTTACGCCTAACTCAATTTCTAGGGTCATGCCCATTTTTTTCATTCGCTCTAAATATTTTGCTGAAATTTCGATATTTTCTTCTAGTGGTTCTTCCGATAAATCGAGCATATGGGAGCTAAAAAGGGGTTTGCCATGGTGCTTAAAAAACTCTTCGCCTTCGGTGAGTAGCCCATCAATCCAAGGGAGGAGTTTTTTTGCTGCATGGTCGGTATGCAAAATTACGGCTACGCCGTAGTGTTTTGCCATTACATGCACGTGCATTGCGGCGGCTTTTGCTCCTGCTATTGCAGCAGCTTGGTTAGCATTGTCCATATCTTTACCCGCATAAAACTGGGCACCGCTATTAGATAGTTGGATAATTACTGGCGAATTTACTGCTTTTGCTGCCTCCAAAACGCCGTTTAGCGAATGCGAACCAATTACGTTTACCGCAGGGAGTGCAAAATTATTTGCCTGAGCAATTTTAAAAAGCTCTTGTACTTTGTCGCCGGTTACTACACCGGGTTTAATTTTTGTGAATGCCATTATTTTAGTTTTATTTTAAAATCGTTACTGCGTTCTAAGGTTTTAGAACTTAAAGTTAGTGTCATACTTTACCTTATAATAAGTTCCAAAAAATCTAAAATTAAATATTTAAATCTAAAATCCAAAATCTTTTAGAAATCAAACCTAAAATAACGTTTAGCAATATGATATTGCCCTTTTTTAGGTTAAAACATTTTTTTTTTGTTATTTAGTAAAATATATTAAAACATATAAGATAGATGAAAAATATAATTACATTCTTATTACTAACCGTAGCAACAACATTTTCCGTAGCCCAAGTGGTAACTACAAGCCCTGAGTTTCCGACTGATGCAAGTGCCGTTACACTTACTTTTGATGCCTCAAAAGGCAATGCAGCACTCCATAATTTTAGTGGTACAATTTACGCCCATACAGGCGTAATTACCTCGGCTAGCACAGGGCTTTCCGATTGGAAATATGTAAAAACCGCCTGGGGTACTAACTCGGCAGAAGTTACACTTACCAGCATAGGCAACAGCAAATACACCCTAGAAATAGGCAGTTCCGTACGTGCGTATTATGGCGTTCCGGCCAACGAAGAAATCCAACAGTTGGCTTTTGTTTTTCGCAATAGCGATGGCTCAAAAATAGCACGAGCTGAAGACGGTGGCGATATTTATGCCCAAATTTATTCTGAAACCGCAGTAATTATTACCTCACCTGATGCCGCCCATGTTTACTCCATTGGCGAAACGGTGCAAATAAAAGCCGCCGCACTTTTTGCCAACCAAATGACTCTAAAAGTAAACGATGTAGAAATTACCACTGTTTCAGCATCAAGTATAGATTATTCCTTTGTGGCAGATTTTGCAGGCGAAAATACAATTACAATTACAGCCACAGATGGCACAACCACAAAAACAGAAACGTCCACTTTTTTCGCACACAAAGCTACCGAAATTGCAGCCTTACCAGCCGGCCTAAAACAAGGGGCAAATTACATTGACGATAACACAGTTACGCTTGTTTTGTATGCCCCCGGTAAAGATTTTATTTTTGCAAAAGGCAGTTTTGGAGATTGGGCAACTAGCCTAGATTATCAAATGAAAAAAACAGCCGATGGCAAATATTTTTGGCTCACCTTAGAGCAGCTCGAAAAGGGAAAGGAATACACCTACCAATATGTAATTGACGGCAATATTATAGTTCCAGACCCTTACTCTGATAAGTATTTAGACGCTAACAACGACCAGCATATTAGTAACACTACTTACCCCGATTTAATCCCCTTCCCAACAGGGAAAGCTACTGAGTATGTTTCCGTTTTTCAAACCGCACAACCCCAATACCAGTGGCAAGTTACCGATTTTCAGAAACCCTAAGTAACCGACCTTGTGATTTACGAAACACATATCCGAGACTTTATAGCCAAGCATGATTACCAAACCATGATTGACACAATTTCATACTTTAAAACCTTGGGAATTAATGCTATAGAGCTTATGCCAATCAACGAATTTGAAGGCAACGAAAGCTGGGGCTACAACCCTGCCATGTATTTTGCACCAGATAAATATTATGGCACAAAAGGTAAACTTAAAGCGTTTATTGATGTTTGCCACCAAAACGGCATCGCCGTTATTATGGACATCGTACTCAACCATGCCTTCGGGCAAAACCCGCATGTACGCATGTATTGGGACGCTGCCAACAATAAGCCTTCGGCAGACAACCCGTGGTTCAACCAGCAATCGCCAAACAGCAGCTACTCTTGGGGCTACGATTTTAATCACGAAAGTAAAGATTGCCAAAATTTTGTAGATACAGTGAATGCTTACTGGCTTAGCGAATATAAATTTGATGGTTTTCGTTTTGATTTTACAAAAGGCTTTACCAACAAAGGCGGCGATGGCTGGGCGTACGACGAAAGCCGAATTACAATACTAAAACGCATGGCAGATAAAATTTGGGAGACCGCCCCCGATGCCTATGTTATTTTAGAACATTTTGCCGATAACAGGGAAGAAAAAAAACTAGCCAATCATGGTATGTTAATTTGGGGCAACCTCAATCACAGCTACTTACAAGCCAGTATGGGCTACAATAACGAGTCGGATTTCTCTTGGGTTTCTGCAAAAAAGAGAGGCTGGGATAACCCCAATGTAGTCGGGTTTATGGAAAGCCACGACGAAGAACGCATGATGTTTAAAAATTTAGAGTACGGCAATGTTAGTGGGGAGTATAGCGTAAAAGATTTGCCTACGGCACTCAATAGAGCAAAATTAGCAAGCGTATTTTTCTTCACCATACCAGGGCCCAAAATGATATGGCAATTCCAAGAACTTGGCTACGAAATAAGCATCGACGAGCCTTGCCGAGTGTGCAACAAACCCATTCATTGGGAATATTTAAACGACGAAAACCGATATGGACTATACCTTTTCTTTAAAAAGATGATTGAAATGAAAATTGAAAATCCCATTTTTGAGACTGACGATTTCTCCATTTATGCCAATAGCTCCATCAAACAAATAGTGCTGCGTAGCGAAAATGAAAATATGCTTATCGTAGGTAATTTTGGTGTTACCGAAAAATCAGCCGCAGCAAAATTCCCAAGCACAGGGCTTTGGCAAGATATTTTTACAGAAACTGTAATTAATGTTAGCGATATTTCGCAAGAGCTTACGCTCGCCCCTGGCGAATACCGCATCTATACCGACAGCGTTTCTGGCGGTGCAGAAGAGTTCCCTACGGGCTACAAGGTTTACCCTAATCCTGCAGAAGATTTTATCCGCATTACAAATATACTTGTTACAGGAAAAGTAACCATCTCCGACCTTTACGGTAAGCAAGTTTTTACTGCCACAGCGGCACCTGCCGAACTTACAGAGATTCACATTTCAACCCTAAGAAGAGGCATCTATTTCCTAAAATACGATAATGGGATAGACGCTCCAACAGTAAGTAAGTTTCTTAAAATGAAATAGTTAAACTATATTCACCCCTCATTAAATCCTTACTTTTACAAACATTCGGCAACAGTATATTAAGCATCGAAAAATCATAAAAAGGTTGCTTAATATTCTTATTGCCCTAATTTCGGTAGGATATATTGCCTCCAAAGCCTCTAAATTTTCATTGCCAGCACCCTCTATTTTTGCAAGTACAGAAAACATAGCTCTACTTATTTGCGTATTTTTACTACTCCCACTCAACTGGCTTTCCGAAGCTCTGAAGTGGAAATTCCTGCTCGGCAGAATAGAAAAAATCACTCTACTTTTAGCCCTGAAATCGGTACTTGCAGGGCTTACATTTGGCTTGCTAACCCCTGCCAGAGTGGGTGAAATTATTGGGCGACCCATGTTTCTTGCAAAAAAGAACTTCGCAAAAGGCACTTTTGCTGCTACTGCTGGTAGTATTGCCCAATTTTCGGTAACACTCATTTTAGGCTTTTTAGCACTTGCTTTTTACAGCATATATTTCCCTAAAAAAGTACTAATTAGCCAATCATTTTCGACAACAACCATTAGCATATTAGCCTTATTTTTAGCACTTTGTGTAATTTTAGGCTATTTTAATATTCAACTTATTTTTAAAATCGTAGAAAAAATAAGCTTTCTAAAAAAAATAATCAAACCAGCCAAAGTACTTGCTGATTATACAAAAAAAGAACTGTCCGTGGTTTTGAGTATTAGTTTTTTCCGGTATTTAATATTTGGAACACAGTTTTTGTTACTTTTAATACTACTTGATGTCCCTCTTCCACTCTACTTTGCAGTTGCAGGAATAGCACTTACTTACCTAGTTTCCACACTAATACCTGTGGCAACATTTGCAGAAATAGGCATCAGAAGCTCGGCTGCTGTTTTTTTTTTATCGGGGTTTTCCCAAAGCAATGAAATTGCTATCGCAATGGCTACCGCCTCTGTTTGGCTAATAAATGTAGCAATCCCTGCATTAATAGGTGCATTTATTTGGATATTTCCTAAAAAGAACTTGTAAATATTGATTTCAATTAGTACTTTGCCCTCCTAAAAACTACATTTTATGAAATTTCTTAAACTTTCTCCCTTCTTACTCATTATTTTTGCAATTTCTTGCAACCAAAACGAAGTGGCAACAACTACTGTGAACAACCAAGCAAGCTCTAAACTAAAGGCCGACGACTACTTTTTTGCTCGAAAAGCCAATGGCTCTACCGACCGTATTGCACAGCCTGTGTACAAACGTGGCGAAACAGTTTACTTTGTACTAAAAAATGTAGGGCAATTGACCCTCGGAGAAAACAATAAACACCACGTAGAAATCCGTATGAAAGTAGAAAATTATATTGGCGAAGTTATATCTTCTAACACTAACCTACTCAATAAAAAAGGCATACGAAATTTCAAAAATAATCAACTAAAAACCCCCAATGCAAGCTACACCACCACCGAGCAAGACCAACCAGGAAAATACACATTCAGTATAACTTTAGTTGATTTTATTGCCAACGATAGCTTGGTAGTTTCCAGCCAATTTATACTAGAATAGGCTCATTATAAAACACTTACCTATAAATTAATACAAAACATTTTCAATGGCCAATAAAATAATATTTTCGAGCTTACTACAAGAATTTAGACCAGTAATATGGTACGGCGAACCGGTACACTCTCGCTACGCCCAGCTAAAAACGGCTCTTGAAGACCAACTAGGCACTGCTTACGCAGAAATTTTAGCAGAACCATCAGTAAGCCCTTCTGCCGAAGCAGGTAACGGGGAAGCCCATTGGCTAGCAGACTTTAGCGAAACGCCAACAGCCTACCCAAAGCTACCGCCCAGCAAACAAGAGGAAGTGCGGTTATTATTAGCCACAAAACTCGAAAAAATAAAACAATTTGCCAACAAGCTAAAAGCCGAGGAAGACAAGAACAGGCAAGAACTGGGCGAAATAATGCTACTTGCCACCGAACTACCCGGTTTAGACTACATTTTTTCTGCCAACGGAAAAATTGTACTCACCCTATGGGGATTTACATCGGAAACGGCACAAAAAACAGACTTTAGAATAAGCAAAGTACTCGAAAAACCAGCCGCTGCATTTATCCCACCAGCCCCCCCCCCTACTCCACCAGCACCAGTAGAACTTACGCCTACAAGCAGTATTACAACAACTACTGTAAAGGAAACCGTAGCTGAACAACCGGTTGAAGCAAAACCAGAGAAAGACGAAAAAAAGAAAAAACCATGGCTTTGGATGCTCATTGGGGCATTAATTATGTTTTTACTACTATTTTTAATCTGGTTTTTCTTTCTGAAAAACCCTGCACAGCAGACTTATTTACCGCCAACACCCGGCGTTCTGCCCCCAGTAGATACCACCGAAACAGGCATTGACCCTGACGACCCTACCAAACGAAAAATTTTCACCAATAAATTAAATGTCGCCTTAAACAAAGGAGCAGATATAAATAGTTTTGCAAAAACTATTGGCGAAAAATACGCCGATAATCTTGAAATCGTATATTACGATACGGTTATCAACCTTCTGCAACTAAAAACACCGCCCGAAGATTGGAAAAAATGGGCAGATAGCCTAAGAACAGAACCCGCAGTACGCCTCACTTTCAACGAATCCTTATTTAACCGCTCTATAATTCCTACCGACCCTGCTTTCGCAGATGAGAAAAAAAGTTGGTACTTTAAAACTATTCAGGCTTACAAAGCATGGGACATTACAAAAGGAAACCCAGACATTGTAATCGCCGTTATTGATAATGGCTTCGACCTTACACACCCCGAATTTAAAGGAAAAATAATACAGCCTTGGAATGTTTTTAAATCTTCTGCCGATGTTTTTGCCCCCAAAGTAGCTGGTGGCATGCACGGCACACACGTTGCAGCAACGGCAGCTGGGCTTATGGGCAATAATGAAGGGCTATCGGGCATTGCCCCAAATTGCAAAATTATGCCCATACAGGTCGCCGATAAAAATGGCACAATGACCTCATTATCAATAGTTAGTGGCATTTTATACGCCATACACAAAAATGCCGATGTGGTAAATATGTCCTTAGGTATGATGTTCCCCGAGCAGGTAAAAAGTTTGCCCGATAGCGAACAAGAAAAACTAACAGACTCCCTCTACCCCAATGAAGCTAAATTTTGGGACGAACTTTATAGTTTTGCCCAAGAATCCAATATTGTTTTCGTTCAAGCTGCTGGAAATGATAATATTATGGCAGGTATCGACCCTGCTGCTCGCTCCAAAAATACAATTATAGTTTCAGCCTTTGGGGTGGCCGCCCCTAAAGCTAGCTTCAGTAATTATGGTAAATATTCTGTAATTTCTGCACCTGGTGTTGAAATTTACAGTGCCGTTCCTGGCGGGAAATATGCCTCATTACAAGGGACAAGTATGGCTTCGCCAATTGTGGCAGGGGCAGTTGCTCTTATCAAATCTAAACGGCCAGAAATGAAACCTAATGAAATTATTGAATTACTAGTAAATACTGCTAAACCCCTAAACTCCACACCACATATTGGCCCTCTTCTGCAAATTGCAAATGCCCTAAATGGCGACACCAGTGCTACCGATATGGTTATTCCAGAAAACCCTTCGGATTTAACTTTTGCAGAAGGTAGATGGAAAAGCACAACCCCCCTCACTAGCACGATAGATAAATCTAATGTTTCTCTTTATTTTGAAATAAAAAAAGATGGCAATGGAGAGTTAGAGCTGGTTGAAGAAAAATCTGATGGAAAAACTTGCCGTTCGCCTTTGGAAATTACATTTAAAGATGGAAAATTAATTATGATACAAACAGGAAATGCAGAGTGTGATGGTGGTGGAAAGTTTTATCGTCCCTATCAATTTGTTTGTGTACAAGGGAAAAATAATACAGCAGAGTGCAAAGCCAGCGAAAAAGGCAAAACAGGAAAAATCATTGAATTTGGGCTAAAAAAAATAAAATAAGGGTAATAGATTTTATAGGACACTTAAACCAAATGCTTTAGCTACCCACCAGTCGAGCTGGGAATGATGACAAGTGATATTTTTGGTATTAACAACCTCTATAAATATCACAAAATAAAAAAAGAGCCAAACATTTCTGCTTGGCTCTTTTAGTATATCATAAAGAAAGGGTTATTTCCTTTCAGGCTTAGGCAATAAAGCTTTACGAGAAAGTTTCATTTTTCCTGTTCGTTTATCAACTCCTATGAGTTTTACCTCAACTTCTTCGCCTTCTTTTAAAACCTCATCGACTGTTTTTAGTCGGCGGTGCTCTATCTCAGAGATGTGAAGTAAGCCTTCTTTACCTGGCATAATTTCAACAAATGCACCAAAGGCAACAATTGATTTAATTTTGCCTTTATAAATTTTCCCTTCTTCCGGGATTGCTGTAATTGCATTAATTCTCGCTAGTGCTGCATCAATTGCTATCTGGTTGGGGCCTGAAATAACAACTTCGCCTTGGTCATCAATTTCGTCAATCGAAATTGTGGTTTCAGTGGTGGCTTGTATATCCTGAATTACTTTTCCGCCGGGTCCGATAATAGCCCCAATCATTTCTTTTGGTATCATTACGGTTACCATTCCAGGAACATGACTTTTTAATTCTGTTCTAACTTCTGGCATGGTTTCCATCATTTTTCCTAAAATGTGCAATCGACCAGCTTTGGCTTGCATGAGTGCTTTGGTAAGGATTTCAACGGAAAGCCCATCTACTTTAATGTCCATTTGGCAAGCTGTAATTCCATCTTCTGTTCCTGTAACTTTAAAGTCCATATCGCCAAGGTGGTCTTCATCGCCCAAAATATCCGAAAGCACTACGTACTCTCCTGCCTTGTTGGTTACCAAGCCCATTGCGATACCAGAAACTGGTTTTTTAATTTTCACACCGCAATCCATAAGTGCCAATGTGCCTGCACATACAGTAGCCATTGAGGATGAGCCATTAGACTCTAAAATATCAGACACTACACGCACTGTATAAGGGTTGTCCTCTCGGTCGGGCATCATGCCTTTTAAGGCTCTCCAAGCTAAATTGCCGTGCCCTATTTCTCTTCGGCTTGTGCCTCGCTGTGGGCGTGCATCTCCGGTAGAGTATGGGGGGAAATTGTAATGTAGTAAAAAGCGTTCTTTGCCTCTAAAACTTGGGGTATCAATTAACTTTTCATCTAGTTTTGTGCCTAGCGTAACAGTGGTTAGAGATTGGGTTTCGCCTCTTGTAAAGACGGCTGAGCCGTGTGCCCCTGGTAAGTAGTCAATTTCGGACCATATTGGTCGGATTTCATCAAGTTTCCTGCCATCGAGCCGTGTTTTTTCGGCAAGCATCATTTTCCTGATGGTGTCTTTTTCAGTATCATGGAAATATTTAGAAATTAAATCTTCACAGAAGTTTTCTTTTTCTTCTTCCGAAAGCGACTCTTCAAAGTCTGCTTTTATTGCAGAGAATGCAGCAGAACGTTCGTGTTTTGCTAAACCTGCTTTTGCCGTTTCGTATATTCTTTCGCTTGCAAAAGTTGCAATTTTAGCTTCAAGAACCTCGTCGATATCTTCGGCTACATAGTCTTTTTTAATTTCGTTACCTGTTTCGATAGTGAGTTCTTTCTGGACCGCACATTGTACTTTTATAGCTTCGTGAGCAAAGCTCATGGCTTCTATCATTTCGTCTTCTGATACTTCCGACATTTCACCTTCAACCATCATTATATTTTCTTCAGTTGCGGCTACAACTAGGTCAATATCAGCCTCTTCCAGCTGTGTTCTGCCTGGGTTGATAACAAATTCGCCATTAATTCTTGCAACTCTTGCTTCGGAAACAGGGCCTGCAAAAGGCACATTACTTACCGCAAGTGCTGCTGATGCAGCAAGGCAAGCCATGGCATCTGGCATTGTTTCGTTGGCTCTATCGAAAGAAATAACTTCTACGGTTACAAAGGTATCTTGATGAAAATCCTTTGGAAAAAGTGGTCGTAATGCTCGGTCGATAAGCCGTGCATTTAATATTTCGTGGTCGCCCGGGCGACCTTCTCGTTTTAAGAACCCGCCTGGGTAGCGTCCTGCTGATGCAAATTTTTCTTTGTATTCAACAGTAAGTGGCATAAAATCTACGCCATCTTTTGCTTTATCGGCACAAACAACAGTGGCCAGTAGCATTGTATCGTCTAGGCGAACAACTACGGAACCTGCTGCTTGTTTAGCTAATTTCCCTGTTTCAATTGTAATTTTTCTACCATCGCCTAAGTCGATGCTTTTTGTAATAATATTCATAAAATTTAATTTGATTTTTATATTCAGTCGTCCGTGCTGAATAAATTATTTATATGTTATAAAACGCAAAGATACAATTTTAAACTCAGCTCGAAAAACTTTTTATTTTACTCTTACTTTATGGCTTAGAAAACATTAAGGTTGTAATTTTAAGCAAAATGTAAATATATTAAAGCCTGTGCTTTTATAGCAAACTCCTAAGTACATGACAATTTTTTAACGTAACAAAAATAGAACACTGATTACTATGTTATGATAATTTATGATTTTTTTATCTGCAAAATCATAATAATTATAAAAAATAAGCATTCGATAAAATTGTCATGTACTAAGGTGTTAAATATAAAATCAATACAAATAAAAATACCTCATTTTGAGCTATAAAGATACACTATTTTACAGAGGAACAAAGATATATTATTGATTTTTCAGCATCAGAAATAATCACAGGCGGTTGTAAGCAATTATCAATGTTTAATGGGTATTATGGACAATTTATGTTGAATGAATTATTGCTTTACTTTTTAGAATTAAACATATCGACTTTATTTGTTTATTTTATATTGTTTTTCTTAATAAACTCAACAATATTTTCGTCTGCCGTATTTATCGAGAATTTTGCTTTTTGGTAAAATACGCCTCTTTTTTCAAGTGTTATTTTTACATACTCAAGAATTTCTGCATCAGATTTGCCCTTTGTGTGCGGGCGAGTTTTTTTAGAGGCAGCTAGCCGCTGGGCAATTATTTCTGCTGGTAAATTAATATATATGCTAGTGCTTTTTTTATTGATAAGCTCCATGTTATCGAAAAAGCAAGGCATGCCACCACCAGTAGCAAAAAGAACATTCTCTTTTTGCAGAATCTCCTTAAGAACAATTTGCTCTAGTTTACGAAATCCTGCCTCGCCTACCGCTTTAAAGATAGCTAGGATACTCATTTTATATCGCTTTTCGATATAACTATCTGCATCAATAAACTCAAGGCCTAGTTGTTTTGCCATTTTTTTTCCTGTGGTTGTTTTTCCACAGCCGGGCATTCCTACAAGGGTAATTATCATAACATTTGTACTAAGTAATTAGCCAATATTAATGGCTTGTCTTTTTAACTTGTTGTATGTCATTTGTTTATGTCGTTGTGTTGTGAAATAACACCTACTGCTGGTTTTTTTTGGAAAACAAAAAAAAGCTCTTGCCCAGCCCGTTGTGCTATTGAGTTTTTTGCATTTGCCAACTGCTCAAAAGTAAAGTGTTGCTCAAAAAGAGATTTATACCCGTCAGGCGAGGTAGCAAATGGTGGGTAATCATTGCCAAAATCATGATTAAAAAATAGCCCCACATATTTGCCTTTGGCAATTAATAAATTGCTCATCTGGAAAACAAATTGTTCTCGCAAATGAGGCGTTATGGCAGTAAAAAAAGCCAGCTCTATAATTAAATCATACTTTCCTTGATGCTCAAAAAAATCAGCACAAATCAGATGCTCACTAGGAAAACTAGGACACCTCAATTTTAAATTTTGTAAAGGTTTTTTCACATAATCTAAAATAAAAACGTTCGTAAAACCTGATTTGTGCAGGTATTCTGCCTCATAGGCATTGCCACAACCCGGAATTAGGATTTTTATGTCCTTGTTATTAAGTGTGTCGAAAAAAGCAACTAGTGGGGGCGAAGATTGCCCTGTATCCCAGCCAATGGTAGAGCTATCGTAGCGTTCTTTCCAAAAATTAGCATTTATTTTCATGGCTTTATTATTATGTATAATCGTAATATTTTTTAGGTATTTTATTAAAGTGTTCAAGAATATAAAAAAAAAGGAGTTCTGTTTTGAAAATTTAAATTAAATTATTATTTTTGCCGTCAGAAACATAGAAACAATCAAATCTAGGGGACAAAAAGTCCCCTATTTTATTGCTTAAATATGATAGAATTAAAAGACATAGAGCAACTTGCCAATGAAGTGTTATCCAACGAATTGTCCGATAAAGGGATATATATTGTTGATATTTCGGTGAGCTCAAATGCCGTAATTTCAATTTTAATTGATAGTTTTGAAGGTATAGCCATTCAAGATTGTATCATTTTAAGTAAAAATATTGAGAAAAATATAGACCGAGAAAAACAAGATTTTGAGCTCAATGTGTCTTCGGCAGGGCTTAGTTCTCCATTTAAAGTGTTAAAGCAATATCAAAAAAATATCAATAAAGACATTGAAATTTTTACAAAAAAAAATCAAAAATTAAAAGTAACACTACTCTCTGTAGATGAGGAAGGAATTGTAGTGCAGGAGAAAACCAAACAAAAAATAGAAGGTAAAAAAAGAAACAAGAAGTAATTTTAAACCATCAACTAAAATTTGATGAAATTAGAACCGCAACAGCAATAATTTCCTTTAAGTAGCCAATAAGGACTGTCTATAAGTTAATTCTATAGCACTTTTGGGGGATTTGCACAGCACTCGTTATTTGTAAATTATGCAAATAGCAATAAATAGCAAAAGCATTATAAAAAATAAAATATATGAAAAAGAAAGCTACGAGTACCGTAAGTTTGATAGATACGTTTTCAGATTTTAAAGAAAATAAAAACATTGACAGGGCTACGATGATGAGCATCTTAGAAGAGGTTTTTAGAAGTATGCTTATTAAACATTACGGTTCGGACGAGAATTTTGACATCATTGTAAACATTGATAAAGGAGATTTGGAAATTTGGAGGAACCGAGAGGTCGTCCCTGATGAAGAGCTAGAAGATAAAAATATTGAAATTGCACTCTCCGAGGTACTTAAAATTGATGATAGCTACGAAATTGGCGAGGAATTTGCCGATGAAGTTAAAATTATTGATTTTGGGCGACGAGAAATACTTTCGTTACGGCAAAACCTTTCTTCAAAAATAATGGAGCTAGAAAAGGACAATATATATAAGGTGTATAGCAAAAAAATTGGTGAAATTGTAACAGGAGAAATTTATCAAATCTGGAAAAAAGAAATGCTTGTGCTTGATGAAGACGGCAATGAGCTACTTTTACCCAAAAGAGAACAAATTCCATCGGACTATTTTAGAAAAGGAGATACCATGCGGGCGGTTGTTAAATCGGTAGAAATGAGAAATAATACACCTATAATTATACTCTCTAGAACTGCACCAGAATTTTTAGAACGCCTCTTTGAATTAGAAGTCCCTGAAATTTTTGATGGGCTTATTACCATCAAAAAAATTGTAAGGCAAGCCGGCGAACGCTCGAAAGTAGCCGTGGAGTCTTACGACGATAGAATTGACCCAGTAGGCGCCTGTGTAGGCATGAAAGGGGCAAGGATTCATGGTATCGTTAGAGAGCTTAGAAATGAGAACATTGATGTAATTAACTATTCTGAAAACACTAAGCTGTTCATTACAAGGGCATTAAGTCCTGCGAAAGTAAACAGTATAGTCCTTATAGAGGAAACCAAAAAAGCAAATGCTTACCTAGACCCAGAGGAAGTTTCTAAGGCCATTGGGCGAGGCGGCTTAAATATCCGCTTGGCAGGTCAGCTCTGTGGCTACGAAATTGATGTTTATAGAGATATTGAAGAGCAAGACGAAGATGTTGATATAGTTGAGTTTGCAGATGAATTAGAAGAATGGGTAATCAAAGCGTTTGTAGATATTGGTTGCGATACCGCAAAAAGTATTTTGGCACTGGGCAAGGACGAACTTATAAAAAGAACAGACCTTGAAGAAGAAACCGTAGCACAAGTTATAGATATTTTAAGTGCAGAGTTTGAACAATAAACCCGTTCTTTAAAGAATAAAAAAAACGATGAAATAACCAATAAAAGGGAGAATAAAATACGCCCTTCAAAAATAAATAAAAAATGGTTAATTAATTTAACGATTTTTAACCAAAAAAGTACTAATATTGCCCTGTCAAAGCAGGTGTTTTTTTAATTGTGAGTTTTTAGTATGGCAAAAAGTAATAAAAGATTAAGTCAGATAGCACGGGAGTTTAATATCGGACTTACTACAATTGTTGAGTTCCTTGATAAAAAAGGACATAAGGTCGAAACAAGACCCAACACAAAAGTTACGCCCGAGTGTTATGCCTTGCTCGTAAGCGAATTTAGCTCCGACAAATCGGTGAAAACTGAATCTCGTAAAATTTCTAAAAGAAAAACACCAGTAAAAGAAACTGTTTCTTTAGTTGAGCACCCACCATTAACCCCTCCAAAAGAAAAGACACCCCCCAAAGAAATCTTTAAAAAAGAAGAGGTAAAAGGCCCTACTGTTGTTGGGAAAATAGATTTGGACAAGCCGATTATAAAAAAAGTAGAAGCAGAAATTAAAAAAGAAGAACCTACGATTAGTATTGAGAAAAAGAAGAGAAGCCAAAGGTACTTAAAGCACCACCTGTAGATAAAGTTGTAGAAGAAACAAAACAAGTTGAGGCTACCCCAGAAGTTCTGCCTGAACCTATAATCGACGAACCAAAGAAAGAGAAAATTACTGAAACACCTGAAAAAGAACAAACCCCAGTAGCAGAAGACAAAGATGATAAAGTGAAAATATTAGGGAAGATAGATTTAGATGCCCTAAATCAAAAAACTCGCCCCGGTAAACCAAAAAACAAAAAGGAAAAACTGCAAGATAGGCAGGAAAGAGAAAAAGCATCAAAAGAAGCCCTCGAAAAAGCAAGGCTAGAAAGAGTAAAAGAAAAAGAAGAATTAGCCAAAGCTAAAAACATTGAAAAGACAGGTACAGAGGAAAAAAAAGTAGCCCCCGAGTTTATTGAAACAAAGATTAAAAAACTTTCAGGACCAACGGTTATTGGGAAAATTGACCTAAAACCTTCCGATACAGGCGGAGCAAAACGAAGACGCAAAAAACGGAAGCGAAAACGCATTGTTAAGCCTGTAAACCCTGCTACTGTAAAAGATGCTTCCAAAAGCAGAACACGCCCAACGGTGAACAGTAATAAAAGAAGACCTGTAAAAAAACGAGGGAAAATTGTAAAAGCAGAAATAACTAACGAGGACATTAAAAACCAAGTTAAGGAAACCCTTGCAAAACTTACCGCAAAGAAAAGAAAAACAGGAGTTAGGCACCGAAAAGATAAACGCTCGGAAGCCAAAGAAAGAGTAGAAAAAGAATTACAAGACCAACTCGTACAGGAGAAAATCCTTAAAGTTACAGAATTTATATCTGCAAGCGAACTCGCCTCTCATATGGATATTCCTGTAAATAAAGTTATCCAGACTTGTTTCGAGCTAGGAAAAATGGTGCAGATAAACCAACGACTAGATGCCGAAATTATATCTGTCGTAGCTGAAGAGTATGGCTTTGAAGTGGATTTTGTAACCATCTCCCAGCATGAAGCCATCGAAGATATTATTGATGCCGAAGAAGACTTGGTGCCAAGAGCACCAATTGTAACAATAATGGGACACGTTGATCACGGTAAAACATCTCTGCTTGACCATATTAGACATGCCAACGTAATCGCTGGCGAGGCCGGAGGAATTACCCAGCACATAGGAGCATACAACGTAACCCTCGATGATGGGAAACGCATAACTTTCTTAGATACCCCCGGGCACGAGGCATTTACAGCCATGCGGGCAAGGGGAGCAAAAGTTACAGATATTGCAATTATTGTTGTATCGGCAGACGACAGAATAATGCCACAAACCAAAGAAGCAATAAACCACGCACAAGCCGCAGACGTACCGATTATTTTTGCAATCAATAAAATTGATAAAGAGGGGGCAAATCCCGACAGGATTAAAACAGAATTAGCAGAAATGAACTTCCAAGTAGAAGAATGGGGCGGAAAATACCAATCCAAAGACATCTCCGCAAAGTTCGGCACTAACGTAGATGAACTGCTTGAAGAAGTAATGCTTTCCGCAGAAATGCTCGAACTTAAAGCCAACCCAAACCGTGCGGCAAAAGGCTCTATTATAGAATCCTCCCTTGACAAAGGACGTGGATACGTTACCACAGTACTCGTTGAAACGGGTACACTTAGGGTGGGCGATGTCATTTTAGCTGGACCTACCTCGGGTAAAGTAAAAGCCATGTTCAATGAGCGAGAGCAGCGAATAAAAGAAGCCGGGCCATCGGAACCAGTCCTTGTACTTGGGCTAAATGGAGCACCACAAGCAGGAGTTACACTTAACGTTGTAAAATCTGAAAAAGAGGCCAGAGACCATGCCCTTAAGTACGAAAGAATACAGCGAGAACAATCCATGAGGGCTCACAAACACATCACACTCGATGAAATTGGAAGACGACTCAAAGTGGGCAACTTTCAGCAACTTAATGTTATTATTAAAGGTGATGTTGATGGTTCTGTGGAGGCACTTGCCGATTCGCTTATCAAACTTTCTACCGAAGAAATTGAAGTGAACATTATACACAAAGCCGTTGGGCAAATTTCTGAAGCAGATGTTATGCTAGCCGCAGCTTCTGACGGTATCATCATTGGTTTTCAAGTTCGCCCAGCAATTACTGCAAAACGAATTGCTGAAAAAGAAGGTATCGACATTCGCCTTTACCATGTAATTTATGATGCCATTGAAGAGCTTAAAGAAGCAATGACTGGTATGCTTTCGCCTGAATTAAAAGAGGAAGTTACAGGTAATGTTGAAATTAGAGCGGTTTACCAAATATCCAAAGCAGGAAAAGTGGCCGGTTGCTACGTGCTTGACGGAAAAATTGTAAGAGATACAAAAATACGGGTTATTAGAGATGGTATTGTAAAATATGATGGACTTTTAGGTTCACTACGCCGTTTCAAAGAGAACGTAAAAGAAGTAACCAAAGGCTTTGAATGTGGATTAAATATCGAAAAATTCAACGACATAAAAGAGGGCGATATTATCGAAGCATATAAAGAAATTGAAGTGGCTAGAACATTATAATAGCCTCATAAATAGACTGTAAAATAAAAAAGCCAACTATCTAGTTGGCTTTTTTATTTTACAGTCTATTTACTGCTCGCTACTCATCTTTATCAATTAATTCTTGATGTGTATCAATTAATTCTTTTTGTAAATCGGTCGGAACAGGGCTGTACTCTCCAAATTCCATTTCGTAGTAACCTCGCCCATGTGTAAGCGAACTTAGGGCTGTTGAATATTTATTTAATTCCGCCAACGGCACCTTTGCATTTATAATTTCAAACCCATTTTGGCTACTCATACCTTGTATCATCGCTCGGCGAGATTGTAAATCACCCATTGCATCGCCCATATATTCGCTAGGTATTTTTACTTCCAAATTGTAAATTGGTTCGAGCAGTTTTGGTGATGCCGCTTTAAATGCCTCTGCAAATGCTTTTGAACCAGCAATTTTAAACGAAATTTCATTAGAATCTACTTGGTGCATTTTTCCATCGTACACGCAAACTCGAATATCTCGGGCATAACTCCCTGTAAGTGGTCCATTCTCCATTTTTTCCATCAAACCCTTTACAATAGCAGGCATATAATTAGCATCAATAACCCCCCCAACAATACAGTTGTAAAAAACTAG
>CAMZKQ010000152.1 GCA_947311265.1 uncultured Chlorobiota bacterium
AAAAAACTAAGTTAGAAAGCTTACTCTTTTTTGCTTATTTTTTTAGTTAAAGAATATTTTATTCTTTTTTCTTAATCTAATTTTTACCTTTGTTTTAATCACTTTAAAAGCAAATATTTTGAAATATATTATAATATACCTTAAAGAACTTTACGAGCTAAGTGCAGAAATGGCACCTTATCTACTTTTAGGATTTGTTTTTGCAGGTATTTTACACGTCTATATAAAGAAGGAAAAAATCACAAAATACCTTGGTGGGAAAAATTTAAAATCGGTATTTAATGCCGCCTTATTAGGCGTGCCGCTACCGCTATGCTCTTGTGGCGTAATACCTGCGGGAGTGTCTTTTGCCAAAAATGGAGCATCGAAAGGCGCCGCAGTTTCTTTCCTAATTTCGACACCGCAAACAGGGGCAGACTCTGTACTTGCCACCTATTCACTCTTAGGTTGGCCGTTTGCTTTGGCACGCCCAATAGTGGCACTTATTACCGGTGTTTTTGGCGGATTACTGACTAATGCACAAGAAAAAAATAACCCAGAGCCACCCATAGAAGATAAAAAAGAAGAAGAAAACGCTGAAACTGGCAGCAAATTCTCCCGCTTTTTAAACTATGCCTTTGTCGAATTTTTGCAAGATATTTCCAAGTGGCTACTCATTGGGCTTGCCCTTGCTGCCCTACTTTCAGCCACATTGCCCAACGATTTTTTCTCCAGCTATATTGATAGCCCCATACTAAGCATGTTCATCGTTTTAGCAGCCTCTGTACCTCTTTATGTGTGTGCAACAGGCTCTGTGCCAATAGCTGCCGTGCTTATGCTAAAAGGGCTATCGCCCGGTGCAGCATTGGTTTTTCTGATGGCAGGCCCTGCTACAAATATGGCCACCATAACTGTAATTGGCAAAAGTTTAGGCAAAAAAGCACTGTTTGCTTACTTAGCCTCAATTATTGGAGGGGCATTATTGTTTGGCTTTATTATAGATGCTTTTTTCCCTGCGGATTTCTTTACTAGCGTAATTTCGCAAGAACACAGCCACAACCACGGGGCAATGGCTTGGCTAAAAGCCATTTCTGTAATCTTACTCGCTGGGCTTATTATTAATGGATATATCCAAAAAATCAGAACACAAAAAAAATCAAATACAAATATTATAAAGATAGAAGGCATGAAAAATATAAAAATCACTGTCAAAGGAATGACTTGTAACCACTGCAAAGCAAGCGTAGAAAAAAACTTAACAAAACTAGACGGCATAGACCAAATACTGGCCACACCAGGCAGCAACTCTGTTGAAATTTCGGGCGAAAACATCAACCTAAAAAAGGTAGAAAAAATGGTAAACGATTTGGGCTACGAATACGTTGGCTAATTATTTAGCAATCAATAAAAATAAAAAAATACAAAAAACTCCTTATTTAAAATTTGTCTAAATAAGAATAGTTTTTACCTTTGCAGAAATATTTAATTTTTAACAAAATAAAAACAACACAATGGCAGTTTTAACAGGAAACAAAGCACCCTTATTTTCAGCACCAGCAGTAATTAACGGTGGAGATATGGCTGATGCCTTTTCATTATCCGACTATATCGGAAAAAAATATGTAGTATTATTTTTCTATCCAGCAGACTTTACATTCGTTTGCCCAACAGAACTTCTTGCATTTCAAGACAAATTAGCAGAGTTTGAGTCAAAAGACGTACAAGTTGTTGGCGTTTCTACCGACTCTCAATTTTCGCACTGGAAATGGTTAACTACCGAGCTAAAAGACGGTGGCATTAAAGGCGTAACTTACCCACTAGTGGCCGACCAATCAAAAACAATTTCTCAAAATTTCGACGTTCTTGCAGGACACTACGATTACAACGAAGAAGGCGAACTTATTTTTGAAGGCACACCAATGGCATACAGAGGGCTTTTCCTTATCGACAAAGATGGCGTTGTACAGCACCAAGTGGTAAATAATATGCCACTAGGAAGAAGCATTGACGAAACACTACGAATGGTAGATGCACTACAATTTTTTGAAGCCAACGGCGAAGTTTGCCCAGCAGATTGGAAAGCTGGCGACCAAGGATTAGTAGCTACACAAGAAGGTATCGCAGATATGCTTAGCAAAAGATAATTAATCGTTCAGGACAACAAAAAAGACTTTTTCAATAAGATTGGAAAAGTCTTTTTTATTTCACTTTAACCTACTAGCTTTGCAAAACCAAAAGTTTTAACTTCTAAACACTATCTCAAATGTCCATTCTCTTAAAAAATGCCACATTCATAAATTATAAAACGCTAGATTTTAAAAATACAAATATCCTTGTAGAGAAAGGAAAATTAGGCAAACTTAAATTTATTGAAAACACTGCTGACTTTCCTGAAAACTGCGAAATTATAAATTGTACAGGCAAATTTGTAACAAAATCCTTTGCCGTTGGGCATCACCACGTGTACTCGGGGCTGGCAAAAGGCATGGGAGCACCCAAGAAAAACCCAAGAGATTTTAACCAAATTTTAGAATACATCTGGTGGACACTCGATAAATCGCTAGACAAAGACACCATCGAAGCCAGTGCCTTAGCCACCGCAATGGCCTGTGCAAAAGCGGGTTCTACCTTTGCAATCGACCACCATGCCTCGCCAAATGCAATTACAGGTGCGCTAGATATTATCGGAAAAGCCTTCGATAAAGTGGGGGTAAGCCACTTACTTTGCTACGAAATTTCCGACCGAGATGGCTTAGATAAAGCCCAAGAAGGACTTGCAGAAACTGATAGTTACCTAGCTTCAAACCAAGGACTTATAGGCCTACACGCCTCATTTACCTGCGGCGATGAAACCATGAAAGCAGCGGCATTACTAGCAGAAAAACACAATACAGGCGTACATATCCATGTGGCAGAAGATTTGTTCGATGAAAACCATTGCCTACAAAACTACAACAAAAGGGTTGTCAACCGTATCAACGATTTTGGAATGCTAAATTACAGCAGTACAATCCTCGGGCACTGCTTACACGTGGACAAGGCTGAACGCAAAATCTTAAAAGCAGCACCTATATACATCGTTCAAAATACAGAAAGTAACCTAAATAATAATGTTGGATTTTTCTATAAAGATGGACTTAACGATAACATAATGCTAGGTACAGACGGCATGCACAGCGATATGCTACAGAGTGCAAAAGCCGCATTTTTTACAGGGCAAGCCTTCGATACTATTGATTTCTCCGACGCTTACCAGCGGTTCAGAAAAGTGCATCAATACCTAGAGGTGAATAAATTTGAGGGCGATGCTGAAAATAATTTAGTGGTACTAGACTACGATACCGCTACCGAAATGAACAGCAGTAACTTTTTAGGACACTTTATTTTTGGCTTACGAGCCAGCCACGTGCAACACGTTATTTCCGATGGAAAATTAATTGTAAAAGATAGAATTTTAACCACCGTAAACGAAGCCGAAATTTTAGACTTTACAAAAGAACAAGCCAAACGCCTTTGGGCAGAAATGGCAAAATAAGCACCTTTTTTTACATAATTAACCTAGAACAAAAACAACAATTAATGGATACTATTTTCATTCAGTATTTTGGATATTGTGCCTCTATTGTCATCGCAATATCCATGACAATGAGCTCCATCGTAAAATTTAGATGGATAAACCTTGTTGGGGCTTCTTCTTTTTTAGCCTACGGCTTCATGTTTTCCGCATGGCCAGTAGTGGCTTTAAACATCTTTATTGTAAGTGTCGATATTTACTACCTTACAAAAATTTACAACAAAAAGGAACTATTTGATACACTCGAAATTAAAAGTGGGAACAACTACCTTATCGAATTTTTAAAATATCACAAAACATCAATTAATAAAATTTTCCCTAATTTTGAATACAAGCCAGAGCTAAATACAGTGAGCTTTTTTGTGCTTAGAAATATGGCAGTAGCCGGTATTTTTTTAGGAAGAGTAGATAGCAAAAATAATACTGTCTTAAATATAGGCTTAGATTTTGTTGTCCCCGAATACCAAGATTATAAATCAGGAAAATACATCTACGAAGGGCTTAAAGGTTGGTTTATATAATCAGGATTTGAAACCATACGAGCCAAGCCTGTGGCAGAAAAACAAATTAACTATTTTAAAAAAATGGGCTTCAAAGAAACCGAAAATGGACTGCTTGAAAAACAAATCTATACCATAAAAATGCAATCCTAACCCAATTTTAGAAAACCTAAATGAATACGACTAATTACCCTTGGGGACACGAAAAACCATACAATGACTTCTCCTCTTTCTTTAAGACCCTATTTAAAGAGCGGGTGCAAAAAATATCTATAGACGCTGGCTTTACTTGCCCCAACAGAAACGGCGACAAAGCCAAAGGCGGCTGCACCTATTGCAATAATGACACCTTCACCCCATTTTACACCAGCCCAATAAAATCAGTCGCAGAGCAACTACAAGAAGGCATTACTTTTTTTTCAAAAAAGTATAAAACCCAGCAGTACTTGGCCTACTTCCAAGCCTACTCCAACACTTATGCAGATATAAAAACACTAAAAAAACTCTACCAAGAAGCACTCAATGTACCCGGCGTTATAGGCCTAGTTATCTCCACTCGCCCAGATTGCATTGATGAGCAAAAGCTAGATTACCTCGAAGAGCTGGCAAAAAAGTATTTCATACTTTTAGAGTTTGGGGCAGAAAGCTGCTGCAACAAAACCTTGAAACGCATCAACCGTGCCCATACTTTTGAGGATACAATTTCGGCTTTGCAGATGGCAAAAAATAGAGGCTTGCACCTTGGGCTTCATTTACTAATGGGCTTACCCGGGGAGAGCGATGAAAGCATGCTTGCTTGTGCCGAGAAAATTTCGAGCCTGCCATTCCACACCCTAAAAATGCACCAATTGCAAATTGTACGCAAAACAAAAATGGAACAGCAATATGCCCAAACTCCTGAAATGTTCAATCTATTTACCCCCGAGCGATACATTAATTTTATGGTCAATTTCCTAGAAAGGCTACGCCCAGATATGATAATCGAACGCTTTATAAGCGAATCGCCACCAGACATGCTCATTGCCCCGAAGTGGGGTGGCATGAAAAATTATGCCATTGTAAACAAAATTGAACGACAACTTATAGAGCGGAACTCGCACCAAGGGAAACGGTACAGAATTAAGTAGAGCGGTAGATTAAAAAAATGCTTTAAACTTGTAGTTTAAAGCATTTTTTATGGATTTTATCTTTATCTTGTATCCAAATAGAAAGAGAAATTAAAATTTAAAAATAGAACCATGAAAACGACAAAATTGCTATTGATTTTTATGCTATTTTTTGCTCCATTTGCAAATATAAATGCACAAAACTACACCAAAAACTGGGCAAAAGTAGATTCGCTAACCAAACTAAACTTACCAAAATCTGCCTTAGCAGAAATTGATATAATCTACAAAAAGGCAAAAAAAGATAATAATTCACAGCAAATTATAAAATCTTTTATCCACCGCTTAAAGTTTAAAAACCAAACTGAAGACAACGCCTTTGAGCAACTTTGCTGGGAGTTGGACAGTACCGCAAAAATTGCGAACTTCCCTGAAAACGCAATTATGCACAGTATGCTTGGCGAAATGTACTTTTGGTATTACGAAAATAACCGCTACAAATTCTACAATAGAACCAATACCGTTGGGTTTAAAAACGATGATATGCAAACTTGGTCGTTAGACAAGCTCGTTTCTAAAATGATTTTTCATTACAACTCATCGTTAAAAGCCCCGAGCAAGTTACAGAAATTGCCAATTTCTGATTTTTCTATTTTAATAGTAAAAGGCTCTAAGGATACAAAGCTTCGCCCAACACTTTATGATTTTTTGGCACATCGTGCCATTGATTTTTATGCCAACCAGCAGCTTACAGTAACCCAACCTGCGGATTATTTCGAACTGTCCGAAAAGTTTTATTTTGCTTCAGCGGCAAAATTTAGCCAAGCAAAAATCAGCTCAAAAGACACCCTCTCGGTGCATTACCATGCCATGCAAATAATGCAAGAGTTAGTAAAATTTAGAGCCTCTCGAAAAAACGAAATTGATGCTTTTATAGATATTGAACTCAAGCGACTAAAGATTGCCCATACCTTCTCTATCCGAGCGGATAAAGATGACTTGTACCTTGCCGCACTAAAAAGAGGCGAACAAAAGTTTGCAAGCCATGCAGCATCTGCCAATATTTCTTACCAAATTGCACAGGAATACATGCGTACTGCAGGCAAATATCAGCTAGAAAAAGTAGAAAGTTACAAGTATAAAAACAACTCGAAAAAAGCCCACGAAATTTGTAAAACAATACTTAAAAAATTCCCTAAAACTTATGCTGCACAACAAGCTAACTCGTTAATTTTAAGTATTGAGCATCATAATTTAATTTTTTCGATTGAAAAAGTAATCCCGCAGAAAACTAAATTCTCCTCCCTTATTACGTTTCAAAATATTGATGAAATTTTTGTAAAAGTAGTAGAAATTGACCGCTCTACTTATGATAAATTAGCGAGAAAATATTCCTATAAAGAATTATACGATAAGCTATTAAACTCGTCCAAAGCAAAATACGAGTTTTCAGAGCAGTTGCCCAAAACAAACGATTACAACTTCCATACTACCGAAATCCTTTTAAACCCTCTTGCACATGGATTTTACATTGTGTTTATGTCCAACAACAAAGCATTTACTTACCAAAAAGGGCTAGCAAGTTATACAACTTTACGAGTTTCTAACATAAGCTACATGCATCAGTCCCTTAGCGATGGAAGGCAGCAACTATTTGTAACCGATAGAGTTACAGGAAAACCCCTAGCAGGGGTTACTTGCAAAGCATGGACTAGAAAGTACAGTTATGTAAAAAATCGGGTGGTACGGAAAAAGTATGAAAAATATACAACAGATAAAAATGGCATGGTAATTATTGCCCCCTCGGAAAAAGACTATGCCACCATTTATATTGATTTTTATAATGGTAGCGATTTCTTAAGCACTGATAATTCCCTCTACCTCTATAGAAAAACTAAAAATAATTATGACCAAGAGCGTACCGTTTTTTTTACTGATAGAGGCATCTACCGACCAGGGCAGACAATCTATTTCAAAGGCATTTGCTTGCTTACCAAGGAGGATAAAACCACCATTCAGAAAAATAAAAAAGAAACCGTAACTTTATATGATACCAATAGCCAAAAAGTGAGTAGCTTAGATTTAACCTCCAATGAGTACGGTAGCTACAGCGGAAGTTTTGATATTCCGCTAGGGCTTATGAATGGACAGTTCAACATTACATCAGGAAGAGGGCAAAAATATATACAAGTAGAAGAGTATAAACGCCTCGTTTTTGAAACCCAATTAGAGCCTTTTGCAGGGCATTATAAACTGGGCGAAAAAGTATCCGTTTACGGAAAAGCCACCAGTTTTGCAGGCTCGGTAATTTCTGATGCCGATGTAAAATACACCGTAACTCGCACCCCCCGCTGGGGAGGCTGGTACTACCGCTACTTTACTGCACCAGCAGTAGTTATAAAAAATGGCACAGCAAAAACGGACAATTCTGGGAAATACAAAATAGAATTTGAAGCACAGCCCGATTTAAGCATCAAAGAAAGTGAATTTGTGTATTTTTCATATTCAATAAAAGTAGATGTAACCGATATTTCTGGGGAAACACAGAGTACATCATCAAGCCTAAATGTGGGATACAGGGCATTAAAAGTAAGTCTCCCTCTTAGTGGAGATATAAATTCTAACAACAAAAAATTTAACAACGAAAAGCTTAAAATGTACCCCATTGGTACATACAACCTAAACGGCGAATTTATTGAAGCCAAAGGAACAATAAAAATATCCCGTTTGGCAGCACCAAAATCGGTGCTAAAAGCAAGGCTTTGGCAAAAGCCCGAATTTTATAAATACTCAAAAAAGCAATGGGAGAGAAAGTTCCCCGGTAATGTTTATAAAGATGAGAATAATCCTAAAAAAATGGAAAAATCAAAATTAATAACCACTCTAAATTTTGATACAAAATTAAATAAGAAAGCCGATTTTTCATTTCTGAAAAAATACAAACCCGGCTACTATGTTGCAGAAATTAGCTCCGAAGATGCCTTCGGAAAAACAGTTTCAAACAAACACTTTTTTCAAATCTTTTCGGACATTAAAACTAAAATGCCTTACAAATCACCTGCATTTTTTAAGGGCTTAAAAGTAATTTGCGAGCCAGGAGTAAATGCAGAGTTCCTAATAGGCACAAGCTATAAAAATGTAAAAGTTGTCTATCAAATAGAACATCAAGGGGAAATTATCAAGACGGTAATTTTAGAGTTGAGCAACGAACTGCGTAAAATTACTATCCCTGTAAAGGAAAAATACAGAGGTAATTTTTCGGTACATTTTGCTTTTGTGAAAAATAACCGCATCTACAATTCAACATCAACAGTCTATGTACCACATACTAACAAAAAATTGGATATTAAATTTTCCACCTTCCGAGACAAACTTTTGCCCGGGCAAAAAGAAGAATGGAACATTACCATAAAAGGGCATAAAGGTGAAAAATTAGCCGCCGAAATGCTCGCCACACTATACGATGCTTCGCTTGATAAATTTAAGGAAAATTATTGGAATTTTAATGTATTAAAATCTTACTACCCTAGTGCAAGCTGGTCCAGTACCACTTTTGCTCAAAAAAGTTCTACGCTTTTAAAAATAGATTTAGATAATGTGCCTTATATCGCTGCCCAATATTACAACTCCTTTAATTGGTTCGGTTTTTCATATTACAATTATAGCAACTATCTTTACGTCGATGATGACTTTAGTAAAGGGACTAACAATAGGTACAGAGATAAATCTAGAGGCGGTTTTTATAAGAAGAAAGACCGTAGAAAAGAAAGCAAAGCAGCAGAGGTATTAGTAAATGATATGGAGGAAGAAGCCGAGCCGCTAGTACAACACCTTGATGCGGGAATTTTGACACCTAAAGTAACTAGCCTAGAAATAAATGCACCAGCCAATCCTGTGGCAGGAGAGCAAGAAGTAAAAGTCCGTACTAATTTTAGCGAAACGGCCTTTTTCTATCCGCATTTAAAAACCAATAAAGCAGGCGAAATTATAGTCAGTTTTACCGTGCCAGAAGCACTTACAAAATGGAAAATGATGGGCTTTGCCCATACACAAGACCTAAAATCTGGCATGATAACCAACGAACTAGTAACCCAAAAAGACCTTATGCTAATGCCCAATGTGCCTCGTTTTTTTCGGGAGAACGATAAAATTACTTTCCCGGTAAAGGTGGCAAATATTTCGGAAAACGATATGAATGGTAGCATAAAATTAGAATTTTTTGATGCAATAAGCATGCAACCAATTAGCAATATTTTCGCCAAAGGCGAATCTGCAAGCAAGGTATTTAGCACCAAAGCATCAGGCAATTCGGTAGTAAAATGGAACTTAGAAATCCCGGAAGGGGTAGGAGCAATTACTTATAAGGTGGTTGCAAAATCAAGTAAATTCTCCGATGGGGAGCAAAAGCCATTGCCCGTTTTGTCTAACAGAATGCTTGTTACCGAGTCCTTTCCGCTGCCTATTCGGGGCAACGAAAGTAAGGTTTTTAAATTTAACAAACTTCTAAATTCGGGCAGTTCAAAATCGCTTAGGAATCATAAAGTAACCTTAGAATTCACCTCCAACCCGGCGTGGTATGCCGTTCAGGCACTGCCTTATTTAATTGAGTACCCTTATGAATGCTCGGAGCAGACTTTCAGTAGGTTTTACGCCAATAGCATTGCGGCACATGCCGCAAATTCAAGCCCGAAAATAAAACGAGTGTTTCAGGCATGGAAAAACACCCCAAATTCGGGAGCGTTAATATCCAACCTCGAGAAAAATCAGGAGTTAAAAGCAGTGATGCTCGAAGAGACCCCATGGGTGCTTGATGGCAAAAACGAGAGCCAACGCAAAAAACGGCTAGGTTTGCTTTTCGATTTGAATAAGATGGCAAACGAACAAGCTCGGGCTTTAAAGAAATTACAAAAAGCCCAAAAATACAACGGTGGCTGGCCATGGTTCGAGGGCATGAAGGAAAGCCGATACATTACGCAATACATTGCCAACGGGCTAGGACACCTAGATGCGATGGGCGTAAAAAGTATTCGACAAGATGCCAAAACATGGAAAATGCTAAAAAAAGCAATTGCCTTTTTAGATGGTAAAATTGTTGATGACTTGAAGTATCTGGAAAAAAATTACACCAAAAAAGGACTAAAAGAAAATCATCTGAGCCAAGCGGCAATTCAATATATGTACTGAAGGACGTATTTTAATGCTATTCCGATGAGCAAAAAAACGCAAAAAGCGTTTGATTATTTTGAAGGGCAAGCCCAAAAATATTGGACTTCGCAAGGGATTTATATGCAGGGTATGATTGCTCTTTCCTTCAAAAGAGGAAAAAATAACAAGGCAAATACGCAAAAAATTAAGGACATTCTAAAATCGCTTAAAGAAAATGCAACAACTAATGATGAACTCGGAATGTATTGGAAAAATAATACTTCGGGATACTACTGGTATCAAGCTCCGATAGAAGTTCAGGCACTAATGATTGAAGTTTTTGATGTGGTGGGGAACGACCTAGCCGCCGTTGAGGAATTAAAAATCTGGCTACTCAAACAAAAGCAAACTCAAGATTGGAAAACCACTCGTGCAACGGCAGAAGCCGTATATGCCCTACTTATGCGAGGCACAAGCCAGTTGGCAAGCGACAAAATCGTAGAAATAAAATTGGGCGGAAAACTAATTGACCCTGCCAAAATTGATGGCGTAAAAGCAGAAGCCGGAACGGGCTATTTTAAAACCTCGTGGAGTGGGGCAGATATTCGCCCAGAAATGGGCAACATTGAGCTTAAAAAGAAAGATGCTGGCGTGGCTTGGGGGGCGCTCTACTGGCAATATTTTGAGGATTTGGATAAAATTACTTTTCAGGAAACGCCTCTAAAGTTGAAAAAACAGCTTTTCATTGAGCGAAAAACCGCAAGCGGTAAAGTGTTAGAACCTATCAAAAATACCGAGCTTAAAGTGGGCGACAAAGTTATCGTCCGTATAGAGTTGCGGGTGGATAGGCGTATGGAATATATCCACATGAAGGATATGCGTGCCTCTGGTTTTGAGCCTATTAACGTAATTTCTCGCTACAAATACCAAGACGGATTGGGCTACTACGAAAGCACCAAAGATGCTGCAACCAACTTTTTTATGGGCAGCCTCCCGAAAGGTACTTATGTGTTTGAGTACCCTTTAAGAGTAACGCATCAGGGCGATTTTGCTAACGGTATCACGACCATACAGTGCATGTATGCCCCCGAATTTACCTCGCATTCCGAAGGTGTAAGAGTAACTGTAAAATAAGCATAAGGTAAATTTATATTTAATCCAGTTTCCCAAAAAGGAAGCTGGATTTTTTTGTTTTAAATATTTAGGCAATAGAAACTGCTTTTTCTTTGTTCTATTTTTAGTATATTTGTGGCCGAAGCCTAAAAATACATTCAAAAATAACCTGCACGTTAATTACACCCTCTAAACATGACTAAATTTATAAAAGTACTAACCATTCTCACTTTTTTTATAAGTTACTCCTCAGTTGCTTTTTCGCAAAAAGCAAAACTATTTAAACAGACGGAAAGCTATCCCGAAGATATAAAAATCTACCTTAATATTTTCCCTGAGAAGAAAAAACCAAAGCAACATACTAAGTACGATTCGCTTATTATTAATCTAACTACGGATTGGGGGAATGGTAATTTTTCTGATGAAGAGAAAACGAATATCTTTGAAATAACCCAAAAACTGTATAAAAAAAAGTACAAAAAGAAAGGCTACAAAAAATTATTTAAAACGGTATATCTATTTAAAAATGGAAATAGGAGCAACTATTCTGCCTGGATGGAGATGTTAAACGCCCTCTCTAAAAGTAGCAAGGGCAATTCAATAGTTCTTAAAAGATATATCAATAATACAAATAACCTGATTACAAAAAATACTATTTACTCCTCCAAGCGGCTAAGCTGGAAGGCTAGCAATAATAACTATAAGCTCAGTTTCGATAACAAGAAATTAGAATTATACCTTAACTATTCATCTACAAATTTACTTTGCATTCTTTTAAAAGATACCACCCAAGCCATTCTAAAAACAAATGCAAAGTACGCATTTATGACCAATATATGGGAAGGCAAAGGCGGAAAAGTAACTTGGGAGCGTAATGGTTTTGGTAAAAATGAGGTGTATGCTAAATTAAATCATTATAAAATAAACTTAAAAAAATCGGAGTACCAAGCAGATAGCGTAACCTTTAAAAATACCGCTGTTTCCTCCAACGAATTACTGGGCGTACTTAGCGAAAAAATAACCGTCTTTACTTTATCGAAAAAACAATACCCCATATTTCGCTCTTATGATAAAGAAATTATCATGAAAAATGTATTAAAAAATGCCAATTTTGTTGGCGGAATTTCAATGAAAGGAAAAATACTTTCAGGGGCAGGTACTGATATTGAACCAGCAAGAATTGACTATAAGAGAAAAGGCAAACTATTTTTGAAGGCCTACTCAAAAGATTTTATATTCAGGAAAGACGAGGTGTTTGCATACCATGCCAAAGCACATATTTACATTGGCGAAAAAGATTCTATTTTCCATAGTATGATAGAACTAAGCCTTAAAGATGGCGAGTTTACCCTCCTAAGAGAAGATAAAGGGGCTGGGAAAAGTAATTTTTATGACTCCTTCCATAAGTTAGAAATTGACTGTAAAAAAATCACATGGGGAAAGCCAGATACCGCCCTGCAATTCTTCGAGGCAAAAGGGCAAGAGGTACACTTCCAATCCGCTGATTATTTTACAAAAGCAGATTTTTCGAGAATACAAATGCGAGATAATATTAGCCCTTTGTATGAAATCTTAAATTTTATGCGCTACAAAACAGCAAAAGTAGAACTAGACTCGATAATTGATGAAGATGCCTACAGAAAAAAATACCCATTCGCTAGGCGATACTTCCTGCTTAACGAAGGGAAAGCAAAATACTTAGAGCAAGAAAAAGTACTTCGCCGTGTTGCTAGGAACATAACTCATAAGCAAATTGAAGAGTCGGGAATAACCTCTTTTAAAATTATTATGTTTGCCGAATTTTCAAGAAAAAATGTAACCGCAGTACGCCACCGCCTAATGCAGCTTTCCTATGAAGGCTTTTTGGAGTATTTTGAAGAAGACCAATCTGTAAAAGTAATGCCCAAACTCTACCACTATACCGACTCACGAGCAGCAAAAAAAGATTATGACGTTATTAAGCTAGTTTCCGGGAGCAAGTTTTTTTTCAGAAGACTATCTAAAAAAAGAAAACAAAGCCAATGCCACGATGAGCTTAAACAGCCTAGACATGAATGTGGAAGGCGTGCCAAGAGTAGTGCTAAGTTTACCAAAAAAAGTAGGCATCATTCCATACGATAATACACTAGTAATTAAAGAAAACAGGAACATGGAGTTTAATGGAAAACTAAGGGCAGGTATGGCTGATTTTCATGGACACGGCATGAAATTCGACTACGATAAATTTCAAGTTGATTTTGAAAAAGCAGACTCCCTAGAGTTCCTTATTGCCCGCCCCGATAGTAGTGTTTATAAAGCAGGCTCTATCTTAGAAAACGTAACAGGTATCCTATCCATAGATGATATTAGTAACCGCTCGGGAACAAAAATAGATACTTTTGCCAACTACCCCATTTTCGATTGTACAGACCCCTCCTTTGTTTACTACGATAAAAAAAGCAAGCAAGATTCGGTATATACACGAGATAGTTTCTTCTTTGAAAACAAACCATTTATAATGGACAGCCTTGGCATGATAACCGAAGCAAATTTTGCACTAGAAGGTAAAATGGAGTCTGGTGGCATCTTTCCTGATTTTCAAGAATCACTTACCCTACAAAAAGATGGCTCTTTTGGCTTTGTGCATAAAACCCCCGATGACGGATTTTCACTATTTAAAGGCAAAGGAAATATAGCCGCAGTGCCAGGGAAATTTAGTAGTAACGTTACCCTTAGCAACGAAGGCATGGGAGCAGAAGGCGAAATTAAATGGCTAACAACAACTATCTATGCCACAGACTTTATGTTCTTCCCAGACTCTATGAATGTGGTGGCAAAAAGTGTAAAAATAGAACACAGCAAAAATAAAAAAGTAGAGTACCCATCGGCGTTTGGCGACTCAATAAAAACACACTGGGACGCACAAGCTGAAATGATTTACTATGAAAATCTAGATAAAGAAATCAGCATGTACGACGACAAAGCAAACATGTCGGGGCAAATTATTTATAGTGCTACCGGACTAATAGGCTCAGGTACATTTGTAATAAAAGAAGGGCGATACAAAGCCGAAGATTACGACTTTGGAGAAACAACATTCAAGGCTAGTCCCAGTGTTTTCAATCTGTTTTCACAAATAGGCACAAGCGAAAGTTTCAAGGCCTACGATATGAAAACTTATACAGATATAAAAAATGAAAAAGCTATTTTTATCTCCACAAAATCAGACACTTCATATACCGAATTTAAAAAAAATAAATACGAAGCCCGACCTAATTTTTTCCTCTGGGAAATTAATAAATACCACCTAGCTATTGATAAAGACATTAGCCCACAAACTACAGGGGCTAAAGCATTAAATAAATTAAAAATAAAATCGGCCTTTTCAAACTCCCAAATCCTTTTCAAGAAAAAAACATCCCCCCAACTTTACACCTCAACCATTCATAAAGAAGACAGCCTACGGCTAAAATTTATGGGCACATCTCCCACCTATGATGGCAAAAAATATATCCTCACCATCGACGACGTACCCCTTATCGAAGTGGCAGACATTCAAGTCATTCCAGCAAAAGGCGACCAAGTATTTATTACCGAAAATGGGGCAATGAAAAAATTGCTTAAGACTGATGTAACCGCCAGAAACAAACACAAAATTACCGATGTGGATATTAACATAATGGATAAAGATGAATACCAAGCCTCCTCTGGAACATACCAATATAGCAACGATAAGGGCGAATTGCAACCCATCTCTTTTACAAATATCAAATACAACAACCAAACAAAACGCTCCGAGGCTAGTGGTGATATAAAAAAAGAGGACGACTTTATGATAAACGAACACTTTGCATTTTACGGCCCAGTAACCCTCCATGCCGATAACGACTTCTTGGTTTTTGAAGGCTCTACAAAAATATTTTATGATTGTGATAATGAAAATGTACCCTACTGGATGCTTTTTAAATCCAGAATAGACCCTAAAAATGTAAAAATACCAATGGCTGCTAGGCTTAATTCGCCAGAAGGCACAAGAATTTATGCCGATTTTGTAATGGCCACCGACTCCATACACCTCTATAGCTCATTCATTTCCAATGAAAAAAAGAAAGGCAACTCAATGCTTTCCTTGCGGGATAGTACCTATTTTTTAATCTACGATAAAAGCAAAATAAAATACGTTATCTCAGATACTGCACAACTAGCCGATAAATCTTTAAGAGGCAATTACTTAGAAATAGACCCTAAAAATTGTATCGTAAAAGGCGAAGGTAAAATTACGTTTGACAAAGCCACAAGCCAAGGCTTTGGAAGAGATTTTAAGCACTTAAAAATTAATGCAGTAGGTAGTGCAAAACAAGATATTAAAGAAAATAAAACCACCCTAGAAACAATGATTGCCCTAGATTTTTATATGAATAAAAAGGCAATGAAAATTTTTAACGAACACATTACCGCCAACCTACTCATTAGCGGTGTTTCTGCCGATAGAGAGCAGTTTAAACTGGGCATGACCGAACTCATGGGAGCAGACAGTACTGCAACAATGATTCAGGAACTAGCCATAAATGGGAATAAATTAAAGAAAATACCAGCACAACTAAAGCACACCCTATTCCTCTCTGATGTAAAATTAGAATGGGACGATTTAACAAAATCCTACAAATCAACAAGC
>CAMZKQ010000153.1 GCA_947311265.1 uncultured Chlorobiota bacterium
AGGCGTTGGTGGCGACTCTGCGGTAGCAGCCCCTTCTGGGACACCTCCTGGCGAAGACAATGGCAGTACTTCGGGCATTGTGGGCGATGTTGAAATAGAAGTAAAATTAAACCAATCGGGCAGCTTAAAAATGAAAGTATTTAACCAATCCAACAGCGATGTAAGCTACGATAAAGGCCCCTATACACAAGGGGTTGGGGTGTTTTGGAGAAAAGAATTTAACACCCTTATTTTTTGGAAACCCGAAAGTAAAGATACCACAAAAACAAATAAATAAATGCTTGAAATAAATATCCCAAATATGATAATGATAGGCGGTGCAACAAGAAATGTAGGCAAAACTTCCCTCACGGGAAAAATACTCAAAAAATTATCTGCCGAAAACTACATCATTGGGCTTAAAATAAAAACGCTATATACTGGCGACCACTTTTTCCATGGAAAAGACCGCCACCCTTTGGCAGACAACGAAAAATATAGAATTATTGAAGAATTCGACAATACAACTGCTGAAGATACTGCAAAAATGCTCCTTGCAGGAGCAAAAAGAGTCTTCCGTATAAAAGTAAAAAGCGAATTTATAGCCGATGCCATTCAAGAATTAAATGCCAAGATACAAGAAACCCCTCTTTTTATATGCGAATCCAACAGCCTACGCACAGTAGTAAAACCAGGCGTATTCCTAATGATTAAACACCAAGACGGCAGAGCAATGAAACCCAGTGCAAAGCGGCTTCAACAATTTGCCGATAGAATAATTTTAACAGACGGCAAAAAACACGACTTTGACATTGCCTCTATTGCTATAACTAAAAACACTTGGAAATTAATGGAGTAAGATTGGGCAACTTCACAAGCCTTACTTTTTTAAGTAAAGCCATTTTTAAAAAATAACTTATTCGTTCGTAGATTTCTGCAAAAGGTTTTATATTTGTATATTATAACCCCCTAACAGCTCCATAAGGGTAAAAAATAAACTATGAACCAACAGATACTTGAAGCATTAATGCGACTATTTGCCATTATTGCCACAGCAAACAAGGAAGGCGTATCTAAAAATGCACGAATAATTGTAACCAATTACCTCGCCGTTTTGCTTAGCAAAGCAGATGCTGATCAGTACATTACAATATTTGATGATTACATAAATGCACATAACAAAAAACTAGAACGCAACCTAGCCAAAGGACGAAAAACCCTAGCATCGCTAAACTCTGTAAAAGTTTTAGTAATTTGCGAAGATATAAATTCGCAACTGCAGCAGGAAGAAAAACTGATTGTACTTTTTCGCCTTTTTGAATTTGTAAGAGATCAACAAATTTCCAGCGAAGAACTTGACTTTATAAAAACAGTAGCCGATATTTTTAATATTAGCAAAGAAGAGTACCAGCATGTACAAGAATTTACCATTGGTCAGGTTGAAAATATCGACGATAAATCTAGAATATTATTAATTGATAATAAAAAAGATAAAGTTGAAACCAAAGATACCTTTCGCCATATTTTTGATAAGCAAATACATGGCACAATAACCATGCTCTATATCAAAAGCACCAATACCTTTGTGCTAAAATACGATGGCGAAGATATAATTTACCTGAACAGCCAAAATATACTGCCCCATACCTCCTATTTTTTCGACGACGGATCCATTGTAAAAGGGCAGAAAATAAAGCCCATTTACCACAGCGATGTGGCTCGGAAATTTATCCATTCGCTCAGCGAAACAAAAATTGTATTTAATGCAAAAGGCATAGAATATTTTTTTAAAAACAGTACAAACGGTATTCAGAAATTTGATTTTTGCGAAGAGTCTGGTCGCCTTATCGGGATTATGGGGGGAAGTGGCGTAGGAAAATCAACACTCCTGAACGTACTCAATGGTAGCTATAAAGTAAAAAGAGGGACAATAAAAATAAATGGTTACGATATTTATCAAGACCGAGAACACCTAAAAGGCGTTATCGGATTTGTACCACAGGACGATTTACTAATAGAAGAACTAACTGTATATCAGAACCTTTACTACAATGCCAAACTTTGCTTCAGCACTTTTACCGAAGAACAAATTACAGCAACCTGTACCAAGGTACTCAACGATTTAGACCTTGCCCCCACCAAAGATTTAACCGTAGGCAACTCGCTAAATAAATTCATTAGTGGAGGGCAACGAAAACGCCTAAACATTGCATTAGAGCTTATGCGAGAGCCGTCCATTTTGATTGTCGATGAACCAACATCAGGACTCTCCTCAATGGACTCCGATATGGTCATGTCGCTGCTCAAAGAGCAGACGATAAAAGGCAAACTTGTAATTGTAAATATCCACCAACCCTCCACCGAAATTTACAAGCTATTCGATAGGCTTTTGATGATGGATAAAGGTGGACACCCCGTATATTACGGCAGCCCAGTAGATGCCATTACCTACTTTAAACATGCCGCCAACTATGTAAATGCCGACGATAGCGAATGTGGTAGTTGTGGTAGCTTAAACCCAGAACTACCACTGCAAATACTTGAAGCTAAGATAGTTGACGAACATGGCAGATTTACCAAAGAACGAAAAATTGAAACCAAAGAATGGTACGAGGCTTATGTTACAAAAATTGAAGCCGCCAGAAAAAGCACTTACCCACCAGATGATAAAATAGAGTTGCCAACCAACTTCTTTAAAGTCCCGTCGGGCTTAAAGCAATTTCTTATTTTTACCATACGAAATATCCGCTCAAAACTTACCAACAAGCAATTTTTGCTTATTACCTTTTTGGAAGCCCCACTTTTAGCACTTATTTTAGGCTACTTTACAAAATACATAGCAGGTACACCGATAGACCCTTCCGAATACGTTTTTGCAGAAAACGTAAACCTCACCGCATATATGTTTATGGCCGTTACGGTGGCTCTGTTTTTTGGGCTTACCCTTAGTGCCGAAGAAATTATTAAAGACCGTAAAATACTGAAAAGGGAAAAGTTCCTGAACCTAAGCAAAATTAGCTATCTGAACTCTAAAATAATAGTCCTTTTTATTATTTCAGCCATTCAAACACTTTCATTTATCCTTGTTGGTAATTTTATTTTAGAAATAAAAGGCATGACGATGACCTATTGGCTAATCCTTTTTAGTACCGCAGCCTTTGCCAACATTTTAGGGCTAAATATATCAGCATCATTAGATTCTATTGTTACAATCTACATTACAATCCCATTTATTTTAGTGCCACAGTTGCTTTTTAGTGGTACAATTATTGATTTTTCAAAATTGCACCCTTCTACCACTTCGGTAAAATATGTACCATTAATTGGCGATTTAATGACTTCCCGCTGGGCATACGAAGCCATGGCAGTTGCCCAATTTAAAGAAAATGATTTTCAAAAACACTATTTTGATGTCGATCAACGCAAAAGCGAAATTAGCTTTAAAAAAACGTTCCTTATAGATGAACTAGAATCCTACATTTCTATAATTTTAAAAAATCAGAAACAAAAAAAGAATGAAAAACAAAGCGAACGCTATCTCAAAATTATCACCAACGAAGTAAAAGGCTTAGAAGATTTTTCTCAGAAATTTGAAAAAATGCCTTCATTTACCAACTACGAAAAAATAACTCCTGAAAGTTTTAACCCAGAGGTGGCCGAAAGCATACGCAAATATTTCAGGCAAATACGCTTTCGTTTTGGTAAGATACAATCCCAACTTACTCGAGAAAAAGACAAGATAACCCAGCAATTAATAAAAGATTTGGGCAGCAAAGAAGCCTATTACGAACTAGAAAAAGATTATAGGAACAAACGTTTAGACCGTATTTTACGCAATAAAACGGGGGGCGATATACTTACCGAAGAAGATATGGTACTGGTACAAATGATGGACCCAATTTATAAAATACCAGAATTTAACACAGGACGCTCGCACTTTTATGCCCCACAGAAAAAAATAGGCGGGATTTCAATAGATACACTATGGTACAATGTTGCCTTTATCTGGTTTACTTGCCTAATTATTTATTTGTTTTTGGTCTTTGATGTGTTCAGAAAATCATTGGAGCTAATAGGGAAATTAAACCCCTTTGGCAAAACAGGAAGGGGCTAAATAGTTACTTGCAATGCTTTTTAATTCGCTACATTTTTTATTATTTTTCCCGCTTGTAGTAGCCATTTACTTTTTACTATCGGTAAAATACAGACGTGTTTTTTTGCTTGCCGCAAGCTGGTATTTTTACATGGCATGGAAGCCAGAATACATACTATTACTAGCCTTCTCTACAACAGCAGATTATTTTGCCGCTAGGCAAATGCAAAAATCGAAGACACTAACAAGGCGACGTTTCTTCCTTTTCCTTAGTCTAGGCATCAACTTAGCAGTACTTTTGGGCTTTAAATACTTCAACTTTTTCAATTACAATGTTAGCCGCCTTTTAAGTAATTTCAACCTCTTTTACGACAGCCATCTTTACGATTTACTCCTGCCCGTAGGCATTTCCTTCTACACTTTCCAGACCATGAGTTATGCTGTAGATATTTATAAAAAACGAATAGTAGCCGAGAAAAATTTTGTGAAATTTGCCTTATTTGTGTCCTTTTTCCCCCAACTTGTAGCCGGCCCCATAGAGCGGGCAAGCCATTTGCTACCGCAATTTGATAAAAAATTTAGCTTTGATTACCAGCGAGTTACAGATGGGCTAAAATTAGTAATTTGGGGCTTCTTTCAGAAAATTGTAATTGCCGATAACATGGCACGCTTCGTAGAAGCCGTTTACTCTCACCCCAACAATTACGCCAGTTTAGATATTATTTTAGCCACCCTATTTTTTGCTGTGCAAATTTATTGCGACTTTTCGGGCTATACAGATATTGCCCGAGGCACAGCAAAAATAATGGGCTACGACCTACAAGCCAACTTTAAACGCCCCTACTTTTCAAAATCCTTTGCCGACTTTTGGCGGCGTTGGCACATTTCGCTAAGTCGCTGGTTTAGAGATTATGTCTACATACAACTAGGGGGCAGTAGAGTTGGGCAATGGCGTTTGTATTTTAATATTTTCGCCACATTTGTACTCAGTGGCATTTGGCACGGGGCTCGCTGGACATTCATTATTTGGGGGGCATTGCACAGCATATATTACATTGCCGAGTTGAAATTTAAAGGAAAACTAAGTTTTCCTAACATCACAAAACCATGGCAACTAAAAGCCATTAATTTAGGAAAAGTACTCTTTGTTTTTATACTAGTTAATTTTGCTTGGATATTTTTTCGTTCCGAATCCGTGAAAATTGCAGTAACATTAATCGGGAATATATTTGATTTTTCGGTACTGAAAATTTCCTTCCATCGCCCTAGCATACTTATTAACCTATTACTTATCAGCTTCTTAGTTTTTGTCCATTTATTGGAGCGAAAAAAAAGTATTATAGAGATTGTGTCTGAAAAGCACGTTTTTTTGCGTTGGACAATCTATTATTCTACAATTATGGTGTTATTTGTTTTTGGAAATTTTAATAATGAAGAATTTATCTATTTTCAGTTCTAAACTTCTAAAAGAATTTATATATTTGTAGAAAAACAAATATGAAACAAAAACAGCTCCTCCTGAGCATACTCTTTTTCGCTTTTTCGATACCATTAACTTCCGCCCAAAAGGGCATCGTATATACAGAACTGGACGAGTATATCCAAAAAGCTCAAAAAGACTGGAAAATACCAGGCATGGCTATCGCCATTGTAAAGGACGGTAAAATTGTGTTTTCCAAAGGTTATGGTGTAAAAAATATCAATAAAAAAGCAACAGTTAATGACGAAACTTTATTTGCAATAGCCTCAAACACAAAGGCCTTTACATCGGCCTCCATTGCTATATTGGTAGATGAAGGGCGGTTAAAATTAGACGATAAGGTGCGGCAATACTTGCCCTACTTCCAACTCTACGACCCCTATGTTTCGCAAGAAATGACCGTGCGAGATTTACTCTGCCACCGCTCAGGACTAGCCACATTTAGCGGCGATTTGCTTTGGTACGAAACCTCATATTCGAGCAAAGAAGTAATTGAAAGGGCTCGATTTCTAAAACCAGTTTACGGTTTCAGAACAACGTTTGGATATTCAAACATCATGTTTATTGCCGCAGGAGAAGTTATAAAAGCAGTAACCGATAGCACTTGGGCACAATACGTTGAAGCTCACTTTTTAAAACCATTGGGCATGAAACACTCCAATACAAGCATTAAGTACCTAACAAAAGGGGGCAATTTTGCACAGCCCCACCATGTCGAATCAGGACAAAAAACACAAACTATAAACTACATGAGTTGGGATAATTGTGCACCTGCAGCGGCAATTAATTCGAGTGTGAAAGATATGTCTAACTGGCTGATAATGAATTTAAATAAAGGGAAATTTAAAGGCAAGCAAATAGTCAGTAGCAAAGGCATTTGGGAAATGCAAAGCCCACACACTATCCTGCCTGTAAGCCGTAACTCTACAGCTGAAAACTTTAGTGCCTATGGCTTGGGCTGGGAAATTGCCGATTTTAAAGGCAACAAAATTATAAGCCATGGCGGTGGGGCCGATGGTATGATTTCTAAAACACTCCTTATCCCTAGCGAAAACTTCGGGTTTGTTGTCCTTACCAATAGCATTAACTACTTGCCTTCGGCATTAGGAAAATATATTTTAGAAGATTATTTTGGCTCGCCCACAAGAGATTGGAGCGACTTATACCTCAACTATTTCAACCAAACTCATGCCAACGATTTGGCAAAAATAGAAAACGAAGATAAAAACAGAAATAAAGCATCAAAACCAAGCCTTGATTTATCTAGCTACGTCGGCACATATTCTGGACAAATGTATGGCGATGCAACAATTACACTAAAAAAAGAAAAATTGCACATTCAGTTTGAACCCACAAAGGTATTTTCAGGAGATTTAAAGCACTTCCAGTACGATACATTTACGCTAAAACTAGAAAATACCCCATCGCTCCCCCGAGGTAAAGTTACTTTTGTGCTTGATGCAACGGGAAAGGTGGAAGAAATGAAAGTAGATATTCCTAACCCAGATTTTGACTTTAAAGAATTAAAATTTTTAAAAGTTCAATAGCAAAAGTATCTCTAATTGTACGGCACTAAAATTACATATTACAAATTCCTACTGCTTACTAGCTTCTGCTTGGTTTCTAGTGCTTTATATGCACAAAAAAATACAATTATAAAAGGCTACGCCGATTTTTCCATAGCTAATCCCGAACTAAAAAAAAATATCCCACTAAATGGGGAGTGGGCATTTTACCCCAACGAACTACTTAGCCCAAAAGACTTTACACACAAAGACACGCTAAAAACAAGTTTTATAAAAGTACCCAGTTTATGGAACGGCAACAGCAACTTCCCCCAGCTCGCCACCGGAAAAGGATTTGCCACTTACCGTGCCAAAATAAAATTGCCCAAAGCCGACCAGCTTTTAGCCATACGGATTTTAGGCGTAGAGTCGGCATATAAATTATGGATAAATGGCGACATTATAATCGCCTCAGGAAAAGTAGCTACTTCCTCCCAAGAGATGCACCCAGCAAGACATAGCATTACAAAAATTTTTGAAGCCCAAGAAGAACTCGATATCATAATACAAGTAAGTAACTTTAAGCACCGCAACGGCGGAATAAAAAGCCAAATAATTATTGGAAATGCCGAGCAAGTAACCAGTTATTCTGCATCGCAGAATAATATTGATACCTTCCTACTTGGCGTTTTGTTAATTATGGCCATCTATCACATTTCGCTATTTCTACTTCGGCGAACCAATAAATCAGCACTGTACCTTGGTGTTTTACTCCTCTCGCTAATGCTAAATATAAGTGTAAATAGCGAGCAAACTCTAGGGGAAATATTTACACAGATTTCATGGTCGGCAAAGTTACATATTGATTTTATTTCGCACTATGCAGCTAGTATTTTCATGCTGCTCTTTTTTCGCTCGCTTTACCCCAGCGAGTTTAAAAAGTGGGTACTCATTGCTTCATACATTATTCTAGGGCTACTCTTAGCTGTAACACTAGCCTTTCCGCCAGTAGTTTTTACCGAATTTTTGATAGTCTTCGAAATATACATTATCCTACTAATACTCTACATTTTATACACACTCACAAAAGCCATATTTAAACGCAAAGACGGCGTTATCTTCAATTTTATCGGTACAGTTATCGTCTTATTTGCTGTGGTTAATGATATTTTGGTAGATATGCTCGTAATATCCTCTATACGCTTACTACCCGGTGGTATTTTTGCCTTCGTATTTTTTCAAACTTATATGCTTTCTCGGAATTTCTCAAATATGTTCAACAAAACTGATGAGCTAAATTTACTAATGAGCAACCTTGACAAAATAAAAAATAACCTACTGACTGCCTCCACTTTTAACCTCAAAGCAACCGTGAAAATTTTAATTGAAAACACCAATGCAGACCGAGGTTTACTATTTATTATTACCGATGGCAAAGCCATTTTAAACACCATTTGCCGAACCAACCAAACACAAGAGCAGCTTACTGATACCCAGTATCCTACAGCAATTATAGAAAAAGTAACACAAAGCAAATCTACTGTCTTAGTTGAAAATCCATTAAAAAAGTTACATTATTTTACCCAAGACTACCTAGAAACATACGCCCCAAAATCTATTTTGTGTGTGCCATTAATTGCGAGCAACAAGATAAAAGCTATAATTTACCTCGAAAATTTTAGCCAAACAAAAGCCTTTAATAGCGATAATGTAAAAGTTTTAGAACTATTAACCAACCAAATTTTGGCTTTAAAGGACAATGCCACCATATACGGCAGCCTAAATGATGCCAACAAAGGGCTCGAAGACACAGTACAGCACCGTATATCCGAAATAAATAATCAAAAAGAAGAACTACTTGCACAACGAGATGAAATTGATAACCAAAAAAGTTTCTTGGATAAAACCTACAGCAAAATATCCAAACAGCACACCGTAATTAGTGAGCGTATCCAATATGCCAAAGGCATACAAGAAACCATTTTGCCTCCAAACACATTTTTAAGCAATATTTTTGCAGATGCCTTTGTCTATTACAAACCAAAAGAAGAGCTAAGTGGCGATTTTTACTGGGGGCAAGTAAAAGGAGAAAATATCCTTTTTGCAACAGTAGATTGTACCGGGCACGGCGTTCCGGGGGCATTAATGTCCATCGTAGGTTCAAATTTACTAAACGCCGCAGTAAACATTAAGCAGCTATCCAAACCCTCGGAAATACTCGACTATATGCAGCAAGCCATTAGAGTGCAACTAAAGCAATCTGGCGAAAAAAATGACTCCAACGACGGTATGGATTTGTCCCTGATAAACTATAATCCCGAAACAAAAGCACTCCAATTTGCAGGGGCTAGAAACTACGGCTTCCTGCTTAGAAATAAGCAAATTACAGAGATAAAAGCCGATAGAATGTCCATTGGAGGAGCAGCCCATGCCCGAATTTCCAAAGAAAAATGCTTTACCAACCAACGCATTCAAATTGAAAAAAATGACCAGCTATACCTCTTTTCAGATGGCTATATTGACCAGCTAGGCGGCAGTAATGGTAGGCGTATAATGAAAAGATCATTTAAGACTTTACTCCTTTCCATCTGCGAACTATCTATGAGCGAGCAGCTTGAAATTATTAATAGCTTCTTAAAAAAATGGCAAGGCGAGAGCATTCAAAACGATGATATTCTAGTAACTGGTATTAAATTTTAGTCCTGCCAAGCGGCTAATTATCATCAAACACAAACCGAGCTGTTCGCCTGTTCCTTTGCGAAATGTAAATTTTGCAACCCTCAATTTTAGCCTCAATAATAGCGGCCGAATAATGCCGAATAGTTACTAGCCTCAAATTTTCATTAGAAAGCACTTGAAAACTAGCCTTCATTTTAGCCAAAAAGGGTTTCACCCTTTCGGGGATATTGTCGGTACAAATAGAAAATTTTAGTGCTGAATTTTGCATTAAATGAGCTTTTAGTCTAAATTTTGCTAAAGCAGAAAAAATAAGCCCTAAATTTTCTTCATTAATAAACGAAAAATCCCTTGGCGAAAATGAAATTAAAATTTGGTGCTTTTTTTCTATAAATACCGGTATTTCAGGGTAATAAGCAGGATTAAATTTTGAAATATCCTCAATTATTGTGCCCTGCTCATAAGGCTTATCGAAAGGGCGAACCCGTATAGGAATTTTTTTATTTTGTAGCGGTTTTATCGTTTTGGGGTGAAGAATTTTTGCCCCAAAATAAATTTGCTCCACCACCTCTCGGTAAGATAACCGGGGCAGTAAAATAAAATCCTTATTTATTTCTGGGTCGCAATTATAAATCCCGTTTACCCCTTTCCAGAAATCAACTCGCTCAGCACCAAGACAGTAGGCAATTACAGAAGCCGAAAAATCACTACCCTCACGCCCTAACGTTGTGGAATTGGAGTAAGTATCGCTACCAATAAAACCTTGGGTAACATAAATATCGTAGGCAGAAAAATTAATTTTATCCTTAATCCTCTGTTCCGAAACTGCCCAATTTATAGTGGCGCCTCTATAAATAGAATCGGTTATTATAAGCTCCCTAGCCCCTTGTAACCCACAGTTTATCCCATTATTTTTAAAGTAGTTGGCACAAATTAAAGAAGACAAAATTTCGCCAAAAGGCACAAGCCTATCATACTCAAAATCGTAATCTGCCGAGGGAGTCGATTGCAACACTCCTAAAATATCATTAAAAACAGTATCTATTTTTTGAAAAATAGTAGCTTCCTTAGCAAATAATTCACTAGCCAATTGGGCATGAAATTTTCGTATATATAAAGGTGCGATTGCGTGTCTTCTTGTTTAAAAAATGCCCTTGCTAACTCCTCAAAAGCACTAGTCATTTTCCCAAATGCAGAAACAACTAGTACAGCTTTAGAGTAAGATTTTAATATTTTGCAGGCTTGTATTAAATCGTTAGGGATTCTTAGTACACCGCCCCCAAATTTTAGCACTATCATAGCTTCTGTTTTATTTTTCTCCAAAATTATTAATATTTTCTAAATTTAGTAAAATAAAAAATGTATTTTTGAGAAAAATATAAACTTTCACTTCCGATTTTTTTCGGGCAATTCTAAACAAATGATAGCAACTACACTTAACGAATTTATTATCGAACGCCAAGAGGAATTTCCGTATGCAAAAGGCGAACTTTCAAGGCTATTGAGCCACATCAGCTTGGCCGCAAAAATTGTACACCGAGAAGTAAGTAAAGCAGGTCTTGTAGATATTCTTGGCGAAGCAGGGGCAACAAATGTGCATGGTGAAAACCAAAAAAAACTAGACGTTTTTGCCGACGAAAAATTTATAAATGCCCTACGAGGCAGTGCAGAATGCTGCGGTATTGCATCGGAAGAGAACGAAGAAATTGTAATTTTTGATAGCGAAGTTGCTCGAAATGGCGATTATGTAGTTACTATGGACCCGCTTGACGGGTCTTCAAATATTGATGTAAACGTTTCCATAGGAACAATTTTTGCAATATATCGGCGCGTTTCTCCTGTGGGGCATAAGGCTACCGAGGAGGATTTTTTACAACCCGGAAGAAGCCAAGTGGCAGCCGGTTATGTTATCTATGGTTCGTCCACAATGCTAGTTTACTCAACAGGCAAAGGCGTTCATGGCTTTACACTCGACCCCTCAATTGGCGAATTTTGCCTGTCGCACCCCAACATAAAAACACCACATTCTGGTTACATTTACTCGATAAACGAAGGCAATTATAAAAAATTCGCCAAGGGCGTAAAAAAGTACCTGAAATATTGTCAAGTAAGCGATGAACCCACTAACCGCCCTTACTCATCAAGATATATTGGCTCATTGGTTGCCGATTTTCATCGGAATTTATTGCAAGGTGGGATTTTTATTTACCCAAAAACAGAGCACGACCCTTGCGGGAAATTGCGTTTACTTTACGAGTGTAACCCTGTTGCATTTTTAGTAGAACAAGCTGGTGGTAAAGCAACTAACGGCAGGGGAGAGCGAATTTTAGACATTGTACCAAAAAAATTACACCAACGAGAACCACTCTATGTTGGCTCTAGAAATATGGTGGATAAAGCCGAAGAATTTATTAAAGAATTTGGCGATTAATTTTATGTAATGACTTCTTAAAATGGTAAAATTAATAAAAATGCAGCTGGTCGGCTTGTGCCAGATTATATTAATGGACAAAAAGCTACGCCTTATAAAGGCGTTGGGAAATTTATGCCACAAGGCAGAAAGTTTGCTCAAAAAATTGCATCTAACTCCAATTTTCCGCCCGACGGGAATAAACTAGCAAATAACTTAAAAGATGCACTTGTAAAAGCGGGGCTTAAAGATGGCATGACTATCTCTTCCCACCACCATTTTAGAAATGGTGATTTAATAATGAATCAAGTTTTTGATATTGCCAAAGGGTTGGGAATAAAGGATTTACGATGGTTTCCATCGGCATCATTTCCTTGTCATGAGCATTTGGTGCAGTACCTCGAAGATGGGACAATCCACCATATAGAGGGCAGCATGAACGGCCCTTTGGGTAAATTTGCATCAGATGGTAAGATGAAAGGCATGGCAGTTTTACGCTCGCATGGCGGGCGTTACCAAGCCGTACAGGACGGCGAAGTGGAAATTGATATTGCCGTAATTGTTGCAGGAACTGCCGATGCTTTTGGTAATGCCAATGGGGTCGATGGCGACTCTGCAAGTGGTCTTCTGGGCTTTGCCCTTGCAGATTCGCAATATGCAGAAAAAGTAATTGTTGTTACCGATAATCTAGTGCCATTTCCGTGTATCCCTTGGCAAATACAGGGTAATAATGTTGATTTTACTGTAAAAGTGGAAAAAGCAGGTATTCCCGAAAAAATAATATCAGGCACTACAAAAATAACAAAAAGCCCTGACCGCTTACTGTTGGCAGAAATGACCGCTCAATTTTGCGATGCCGCAGGGATTATTAAAGACGGTTTTTCTTTCCAGACTGGAGCTGGTGGCACTTCGCTTGCTGTTAGCAAATATTTTGGCGATATAATGAAGGAGCGAAATATTAAAGCCCGATTTGCTAGGGGCGGTAGCAACAAATATTTAGTGCAAATGCTCGAAGATGGAATGATTGATTATATTCTTGATGGGCAAACGTTTGATTTAGAAGGTGTTCGTTCTATGCGAGAAAATCCAAACCATGTATGGACTAGCCCTTTTACTAGCTATAATTACCATGGGAAGGGCAATTTTGCGGGTATGGTAGATGTTGTTATTTTGGGTGCAACGGAAGTTGATGTCAATTTTAATGGCAATGTTTGCACCCATTCTGATGGCTTGCTATTGCACGGTATTGGGGGGTGGCAAAATTGTTTGTTTAGCAAAACGGTAATTCTACCTATCCCACTTTTTCGCAATAGAATACCCGTTGTGGTGGATAATGTTACTACAATTGTAGGGCCTGGCGAGCTAATTGATGTGATTGTAACGGAAAGGGGAATTGCAATAAACCCGCTCCGTAAGGATTTAATTGAAGCGACTAAAAATGCAGGTTTGCCTATAAAAACTATTCAAGAATTAAAAGCTGAGGCGGAACAAATTTGTGGAGTGCCAGAAAAACCTATTTTTACGGACGAAATTATTGCGGCCATAAAGTGGGTTGATGGTACTGTTATAGACGTAGTTAGAAAGGTAAAAGCTTAGAAAGGTTTAAATTTTAATTAGAAAAAAACGCATATCCTAAATTTAGAATATGCGTTTTTCGTTTTTTTTAAATGCTAATTTTAGGCTTACTCAACAACCAAATAAACCATGGTTTGGTTAAGTAACTGGAAAGCTATTTCGCCAAATGTTGTTGCTCCTGTTGCCTCAACTTTTTTATTTGCAAAGTCTCCATAGAGGTAGTTTAAAACGCAGTTACAGGCATAATTTGTTTTAGGAATTGCCTTAATTGCAGCATTAAATTGGGCTTCATAGTCATCAATATTTTGAGCCAATTTATAGGTTTCGTCTTTAAAAACGGGGGCTACTAAACCCACCTCTCGTGTTTCTTCATTTAAGGTTAAGAAACTTTTATTAATTCTTGCCCCTAGTTGGTTGGCAATCATAGGGAAACGAGTGTCGTGATTTACCGATTTTAAGTAGTCGATTAAATCGAGTACTTTTCCATTGACTATACATTCTTTTTGTACCAAACCATCTTCTTGGAAACTAATTGTATCGCTATCTTCTTTTTCGGTGAAGATATTTATTATGTCTAGGCGTGCCGTTTTTTCTGCTGGCAGCTCTACATGAAGTGCCACTAAACCATCATCAAATTTTTCGCCAGTTTTTCCGTTAAATATTTTTGCGGTTTCGTCTGGGTTATCAAGGTTAGTGCCTGACACATAGCCTATTACAGGGTTTGAAAAAATATCAGGATAACCCAAAGAATGGAGTGCAAAGTTAGTATGAGCCGGTGAGCCAATAGGGATAATTACTACTGTAAAGCCGTTTTCAAAGCTATCCGAACTTAGGGTTTCCATTTTATCTGCATCATATTTTGCAATTTTAAAATTTGTTCCCTCATTAGTTTGGTCATCAACAAAAACCATTTGGTCGCTTTGTTTGCCGCCTTCTTTGTCTATAAAATATTCGATAGTACCACCTATCCAATTGCCTTTTGGCAAATTTTCTAAAATTTCTTCGTCGGCAGTTAATATCATAAATTTATCCTGTGCTATAAATTTAGTAACCTCGCTTACTGTATAAAGTTTTCTTTCCATTTTTACCAAGTTTTAAAGATTGATATCAAATCTGCATTTGCTGCAAGATAATATTTTGAACATAAGCTAAATAATTGTTCCTTAGCATATTGTGCTGTAAACTTACCTTGCTTTACTTTCTTTTGGAGGCGGTTAAGTTGAACCTGCAAAGTATAATTCTTAAATTCATGAATTATTTCTCCGGAAATTAACTTGCCCCATTCCTCCCTTTGAATATCAGGAATATTTGAGTTTGCCATAGTTTTTATTTTATAGTAGCTATTTTGTATTCTACAATCTTATAGTGTTATTTTTCTAAGTTTAATTTAGCAATTTTAGTGCCAGCTGTACTGCTTTTTTTATTTATAACTGATTTATTATTTGTTGGGAGAGGGGGACATATATTAAAAGGCAAAATTAGTTTTTAGTCCTTTTTTTTTATGATTTCCATTTCTTCCTTTGTCAGCTCGTATAATTTGTAAACAAGTTTATCAATTTCTGTTTGTTGTTTGGTAATATCTGCGTCTTTATTTTTTTCTTTGGCTTTTAATATTTCATTTACGAGATTTTCTATTTTTGTTACCGTTTTTTGATTTTCTTTTGTAATTTCGGGTATTGTGATTTTTTTTATATTCTGTAATAATATTCTTGGAAAGCTTTGTTTTTCAGATATATATCTATTGTAAATAAAATTTACAAACTCTGAATTAAGTACTCCTAATATTAACTTATTATCATATTTTTCATCGACAGAATTAATACAATAGATTGATTGTAAAGTAATATATTCAGAAATTGTGGCGGTAATATTGCTTCCTAACTGCCTTAATACTATTTTTTTATCCGTATATTTTTTTTTATCTTTTTTTATGTTGTCTGCTGCAATAAACTTAACATCTCCTTTTGTTGCATATCTCATCAGATTATTTCCAGCAAGAATATGTAAATCTCCGGTATTTTTTTTATCATGTAAAATGCTTGCTTTTTTACCCAATTCTTCACCTCGCCACAAAGTTGAAATTTTAGATAATGGTATATGTTTGAATAATTTTATTACTATTTTTAATTCTTTATCATCTGTAAAAATTAGCCGGTAGGAATTTAGAACCTTATCTGTTAAAAAATTAATGTATTTAATGTCTGCATTTTCTTTTTTTATTTTAGCTTCACGAATTTTCCAAAATTCAATTTTTTCTTTTTTCTTATTATTTTTCAAAAAACAGATACAACTACTTACATTTGCTTGGCTAAAAACATTATCAAGTTGAACAATATGGTATAAATTTGCATTTTGATAAATGAACTCTCTAATTGACGTAAATGAATCTCGTCCTAAAAAAGAGTCTGGAATTATCATCGAATTAATTCCATTCTTTTTTGTTATTTGTAAGGCTCGTTCTATAAATAATGAAAATAAATCAAATTGTTTCACTGCGGTTTTATAATTTTCAAGTCCTTTTTTATTAGTAATATCTTTTGAAGAAATATACGGCGGATTTCCAATTACTAAATCAAAACCTTGAAAATCACCGGTATCCGATAAAATTTCGGGAAATTCAATAGCCCATTCCATTGAATTGGCATATACATTTCTGTAATTTTCTTTGTATTTATTTTCAAGTTCGCTGACTTCTGCACTTATTTTTACAATTTGCTTTTGTATGGCTTTGCTGTTACCGGTAACATTTAGTAATTCGCCAAGTTCTTTGCTCTTTTTCAGGTATTTACGATAATATTTATCACGCGGAATTGCATATTTTTCAAGTTCTGATTTTAGGCGTTCTATTTGTTCTCTAAATTTTGTTTTTTGCTTGTAATCGCTTGTTTTTTTGTATTCTTCGGTAATGAATTTGTATTGTATAATGTTGTTTTTTACTGCCGTGCGTTCAAATAAATCAAGACCTGTATCAAATTTGCTGATAAGCGAGTTTCCGGTTTTTATATTGATGTCAATATTTGGCAGAGTTTCCAAAAATTTGTAATTGCTCTCTTCTGTATAAAATGTATTTTTTAGCAATTCTATCCAAAGTCGCAAACGGCATATTAACACCGATTTAGGATTAATATCAACACCGTAAATACAATTTTCGATTAAATTTCTTTTTTCGTAGAAAATAGCTTTTTGAATGTTCTGAATTTCTGACGGCGGATTTCCTTTTTCGTTTACATAGTATTGAAAAGGTTCGCTTGTTTCTTCGTCAATTATTTCGAGTTCATCGTTTATGTTTTCAATTTTTATTCCTCTGATACGTTTGTCGTTTGCATCGCTCAAAATTTTCAAATTATTTTTTACGGCAACGAGTTCATTTAATGCCGAAACTATAAAATGCCCCGAACCTACGGCGGGGGCGCAAATTTTTATTGAATTTATTATTTTGTTTGCTTTTTTTCGTTCTTCGCTGTCGGCGTAATCAATAAAATCTTTTAAATCTTCAAAATTTTTGAATTGTTTTTTATATGCTTCGCTAAATTTATTTACAACCGTTGTTCTGATAGTTTGGCGACTTATATATGTGGTAATAAAGCTGGGCGTATAAAATGAGCCGTCTTTGTATCCGTTAATTTTCTCAAAAATCAAGCCGAGAACTGCGGCATTAATAATTGTTCGGCTGTCGTCTTGAATTTCGGCTTTTGTTTCGCTCGAAAAATTGTAAGCATTCAAAAATTCAAATAAATATTCAAGTGTATTTAACTGACCTGTTCGTTTATTTCCACTTTTATCTTTAAG
>CAMZKQ010000154.1 GCA_947311265.1 uncultured Chlorobiota bacterium
CTTGAAGCATTTACAGTAATTGGTATTTCTGTAAGAACGACCAATGAAAACATGAAGGCCGCCAACGATATTGGCGAGCTTTGGACTAAATTTATCTCGGAAGGTTGGCTCGAAAAAATACCCAACAAAATAGACCACACAATTTACTCTATTTATACCGACTATGAAAGTGATTACACAGGGGCATATACAGTAATACTGGGGTGCAGGGTGGAGAATACAGCAGAACTACCAGTTGGTACGATGAAAAAAAATATTGAAAAAAGGCATTATACCAAGTTTATCTCAAAAGGAGATTTAACTAAAGGTGCAGTATATAAAACTTGGGGCGAAATTTGGGAGAGCAGTTTAGAGCGAGAATATACTGCTGATTTTGAGGTATATGGAGAAAAAGCACAAGACCCAACAAATGCAGAGGTCGAAATTTTTATTGCCACCAAGCAGAAAAGTTAAATCTGCCTTTTAGAAAAATAATCATGTATTAAGCAAAAAAAACACTTTCTTTTCGGAAAGTGTTTTTTTATTTGAAAAGTTAGTAAACTTAGTTTACACAGTCAGCTAATTCGCTACCCGGTTTAAATTTAACCACTTTTTTTGCTTTAATTTGGATTTCTTTACCAGTTTGTGGGTTACGTCCTGTTCTTGCATTTCTTTGGTTTACTGTAAAAGAACCAAAGCCTACTAATGAAAGTTTGTCGCCTGCTTTAAGAGCGTCAGAAGTTGAATCGATAAATGCTTCAAGAGCTTTTTTAGAATCTGCTTTTGTTAGGCCTGATTTAGAAGCCATTGAGTCAATTAATTGTGATTTGTTCATAATGTATTGTACATTTTTGAGGTTTATAATAACTTATGGTTGCAAATATAAAGTATTACTTAGATATAACAAATTTAATTTTTAAAAAAAATGCCCACACCGCCCGAAAATAAAGAGGTTATACAAAATTAGCTAAACTATATAAATATCTGTGGTTTTTTATAGTGTTGATATTTAGATAGTTACGAATTAATGCTTGCTTGTTTATTGATTTTTAGGTGGTTTGGAAATAATTTACTTTTCTTTGAAAAAAAATAAAAGAAAATAAAAAATCTTAAAATAACCGTATTTAAAGAGTTTACACCTATAAATATTTTCTGTTTTATAAAAATTAAAAAAAAGTATTAAAAACAATTAAATTTTGGCATAATAAATATTTATAAGTACAAATTTACGTTTTAGGTACTTGTGGTTTTAATTTAAAAAAGAAGTAGAATTATTACTAAATTTTTCGTACCCTTATAGTTTGAAACATACCAATATACTTGTGTAAGGGGCGTAAAATACGTTCCCCAAAAGTGGCGATTTCAAAAGTAAAGCCGGGCAGGAATGATTTATAGGAAAGACCGCCAGTTAGCAGATACCTAAATGGAGTATGAGCAGTAATTTTTGAAAGCTGTAAATTAGGAAATTTTTGACTAAATATATTAATATCTCGCTCAAAAATTATCCAAGGTAAAGCACCATTGGCATCAGAGAGTGGCCCCGATGATGGAAAACTCCAACTTTTTGCCTCGGGCAAAAATGGCTCGTGGTGTAAGTGTTTAAATATTAGCCGGCTAAAAAAAGTGTTGGCAGGTTCAATCATAAAAATTTCCCCACCAGAGATAAGCACTCGCTGGGCTTCTGCAAAAAACTTTTCGGCACAGGGGATATGGTGCAAAACATCGAGCATGAAAATAGCACTAATACTAGCCGTTTCAAAAGGCATATCGCAAGCCGAAAATAATAAATCGCAATGGGGCAAATTAATAATATCCGAAGTGATAATTTCAGGAATAATTTGTTTTGCAAAACCTCCTCCTGAACCTATCTCTATAATTTTACCGTTTGGTAAATTATCCAAGCTACCCTTAAATTGCTGATACCACTGGGTATATAATTTTCGCAAAGCCGGTTTTTTTAGCACCAGTTCCCTGTGGTAAAGTGTGGCTTCTGGCGAATCTAAATTTGGGTGTCGTTTTTCTTTTAAAAAATTGAGCATTATTTGGGCTGTTGGTGTGCTTGATTAATGGTAAAATATAGGGATAAAAAAAGCTCGATTTTTACAACCAAGCTTTTTCTATATATAAGGTGTTAATTTGGGTTAAGAAACAGCATTAATTATGCTATTTAGTGTAGCACTTGGTCGCATTGCACTTTCGGCTTTGGTTTTATCAAGTTTGTAATAGCCCCCGAGTTCGGTGGGTTGCCCTTCAACGGCAGCAATTTCGGATAGGATTTTTTCCTCATCTTTGGCTAAGCTATTAGCAATTGGTGCAAATTTTGCTTTTAAATCGGCATCTTCGTTTTGCGAAGCAAGGGCATTCGCCCAGTAAAGTGCCAAGTAAAAGTGCGTGCCTCTATTGTCTAGCTCGCCTGCTTTTCGAGATGGCGATTTTTTATTTTCAAGGTATTGGCTAATTGCAGTATCCAAAGTTTTACCCAAAACAAGAGCTTTTTTATTATCAAAATTATTTCCCAAATGCTCTAAGGAAACCGTTAGTGCCAAGAACTCGCCCAAAGAATCCCAACGCAAATGCCCTTCGGAAAGGAATTGTTGCACGTGTTTTGGGGCAGACCCACCAGCACCAGTTTCAAACAACCCGCCACCTTTTAGTAGCGGTACAACCGAGAGCATTTTTGCACTTGTTCCGAGTTCCAAAATTGGGAATAAATCCGTAAGGTAATCCCTAAGCACGTTGCCAGAAACGGAAATTGTATCTTCGCCTTTTCGTACTCGTGGCAAGGTAAATTCCATGGCCTGAACTGGGGTCATGATGCGGATATCCAAGCCAGAAGTGTCGTGGTCTTTTAGGTAAAGCTTTACTTTTTTTATGATTTGTGCATCGTGTCCTCTTTCAGGGTCTAGCCAAAAAATAGCTGGTAGCCCTGTTGCTTTTGCACGGCTTACGGCTAGTTTTACCCAATCCTTAACGGCAACATCTTTTGTGCGAGACATACGCCAGATATCACCTTTTTCTACCGAATGTTCCATTATAATATTTCCTGCATCGTCGGAAACTTTGACTATTCCACCGTCTGGAATTTCAAAAGTGGTAGGGTGCGAACCGTACTCTTCTGCTTTTTGAGCCATTAGCCCCACATTGGATACATGCCCCATTGTTGCAGGGTCGAATGCTCCAAATGCTTTGCAATTATCTACCGCTGCTTTGTAAAAAGTGGCGTAGCTTCGGTCGGGGATTAGTGCCATAGTGTCTTGCAGTTGCCCTTGGGTGTTCCACATTTTACCACCATCTCGGATAACTACTGGCATAGAGGCATCAATAATTATGTTGTTTGGCACGTGTAAGTTGGTTATTCCTTTGTCGGAATCGACCATCGCAAGGCTTGGGCGTGAGGTGTAAAGGGCTTGTATTGCAGCTTCAATCTCATCTTTTTTTGCCGTAGGCAAAGTTTGGATTTTGTTGTATAAATCTTGCAAGCCATTGTTTAAGTTCACTTTTAAATCGGCAAAAGTATCGGCATACTTCTTTAGCACAGGGGCATAAAATACCGAAACGGCGTGCCCAAATAAAATGGGGTCGGACACCTTCATCATGGTCGCTTTTAGGTGTAATGATAGCAATACGCCTTGTTCTTTTGCAAGTTCAATTTTATCGGCATAAAATTTTCGCAAGGCTGTTTTGCTGATAAATGTACCGTCTAGTATTTCGCTTTCCGAGGCCGAAAGCCCGTCTTTTAAAGTGAGGGTTTCGCCGTTTGATTTAACTAGCTCAATTTTAAAATTAGTGGCTGATTTTAATGTTACTGATTTTTCATTACCAAAAAAATCGTTGGCACTCATGTGTTCTACCGAAGATTTAGACCCTTTTGGGAACTCTTTCATCATGCGGTGTGGGTTCGATTGTGCAAATTGCTTTACCGAAGCGGCGGCTCGCCTATCGGAGTTGCCCTCTCTTAAAACCGGATTGACTGCACTGCCTAGCACTTTGGCAAATCGTAGGCGTAGTGCTTTTTCTTGGTCGTTTTTGGGGTTGTCCGGGAAGTTGGGGATTTTATAGCCTTTTTCTTGTAGTTCTTTTATTGCGGCTTTAAGTTGTGGTATTGAGGCACTTATGTTGGGTAGTTTTACAATATTCGCCGTTGGCGATTGGGTCAGTTGACCTAATTTTGCTAAGTTGTCCGGGATTTTTTGTGCATCGCTAAGTTGCTCTGGGAAATTAGCAATTATTCTTCCCGAAAGGGAAATGTCCTTGGTTTCTACTTCTACGCCAGCTGCTTTTGTAAACAGATTTACGATAGGGAGTAAGGAATAGGTGGCCAAAGCAGGAGCTTCGTCAGTTTGAGTCCATGTAATTTTTGATGTTTTTGTGGTCATTTTTTTATCTTTTTTTATGATGTTTTTTCTGCTTACAAATGTAAAAAATTGCTAGGGTTTAGCAAATAATAATCGCTTATAAATGGGTTGGTTTGTAATTACTTGCTCCTTAGGTTTTGCTTAGCCCTAATTCTTGGGCTTGTGTTTCTAAATTTAATCCAAAACAGTTTCAATAAGGTAATCATTACGTTGTGAAGATGAGCGAGTTACCATTTCTGCAAGAAATCCCGTAAGGAAAAGCTGTGTGCCAAAGACTAGCGAAATTGCCCCGAAATAAAACAGGGGGCGGTCGGTCATTTCGTACTGATGCCAAGCAAACTTGGCAATGGAAAGGTAAATTAAAACAGAAAAGCCCGTAAAAAAACAGAGCGAAC
>CAMZKQ010000155.1 GCA_947311265.1 uncultured Chlorobiota bacterium
ACAGCATAAATGCCGCTTATATCCCAGACGGCAACTTTACGCTACAGCTCAACAACACCAACTGGGTACGCTTCCAAAATATTGATTTTCAATCGTTAAACCCAACTGCCGGTAGAGTCATTAACCTAAACAAAGCCGATAACGACATCTTTACCCAATGTACCTTTACAGGAATTGTAGAAACAGGCAACAGCACCAGCTCGGCAGTGGTTTACTCCTCGAATAATCTAGATGTATCCAACCTTACTTTTACAGATAACAAATTCATAAACGGAACATACGGACTCGTGTACGAAGATACCGATGGCGGATTAGCCAGCCCAGGTACAAATGTTTCCAACAACACATTTACCAATCAATCCTTTACAGGAATGAAATTAGTAAATCATAATGCACCACAAATTATTGGAAATAAAATCACAACCAACTCCACCAGAGACGACTTTATAGGCATTGATATTGACGACACCGAAGGCGCCACCCTTATTAGTGGAAATAACGTAAACTCCGCTTCCGCAGATGGGCATGCCATGAAACTAAACGCAGTAATCGGAACAGCAGGCACACCAACCATGATAGTCAATAACATGCTACAAATGGGCAACAATGCCGATAGTTACGGGCTCGAAATACTCGGTGCATCAGACTACACCAACCTATTACACAACTCGTTTAGCCAAACAAGCACACTCTCAGGAGCAAGCTTTAAAATTGGGGCAAGCAGTAATGCTACATTAACCAACAACATATTTGCAAGCGGCACTAACTACTCCCTATACCTTGCAGATAACACCTCTGTTATAAGTTCTAATTTTAATGATATTTTTGGAACATCTCACTTCAACGGTATAAATACCCCTACATTAGCCGCATGGCAAGCCGCATCAACAATGGACGCTAACTCCATAAGCACAGACCCAATTTTCCTCTCGGCACAAAACCTGCACACAAAAAATGCAGCACTTATGGTCGCTACACCACTCGGTATCACACTCGATTTAGACGGCGAAACCCGCCAACCAACACCTTATATAGGTGCTGATGAATACCTTGGCGTAGTATCATGGACAGGAAACACCAGCACCGACTGGAATATCCCAACCAACTGGAACCCACAAACTGCCGTTACCGACAATACAGACGTACTTATCCCAACCGCACCTATTGGTGGGAATTTCCCAGAAACCAACACAGCAGCCGATAGGCTTGCCCAATGTAAGGATATTACTATCCAAGCCGGTTCGCACCTCTATCTCGCCCCAGACCACTACTTAACCGCTTGGGGGAATATGGTACAAAATGGAACGCTTACATTACAATCCGATGCTTCCGGAACAGGCTCATTCATTAACAAAGGCACAATCACCTACGGTGCAGGGCACAGTACAAACGTGCAACGTTATATCTCGCAAGCCAACTGGCACTACGTTTCTAGCCCAGTAGTAGCAGGCGATGGCAACCTATTCCAGCAACAAAACTTCTACTGGTACGACGAAACCACTGCCGACTACTGGAACATGAACAATTTTACTGGCGGACTAATGGGCTGGACACACCCAGCCAACCCAAACCCTATGGACGTAATGAAAGGCTATGCCGTTTACAACCTCCAAACAACTGCACAATTCTCGGGCGAATTAAATACCGGAAATTATACTCAAAACCTCGATTATACGGACAATACTGCAACTCACAGTAATGCCGCTTTCGATGGTTGGAACTTGGTGGGCAACCCTTACCCAAGTGCATTAAACTGGAGTTGGTCGCAGTACATTACACGAGTAAATACCGATGCTGCTATCTATTTCTATAAAGATAACAACGATGCACAGTATAATAATTACACCTACTTTATTCAAGCACAATGGAATAGCCCATGGCCAAGTATCGCCATAAACAGAAACGCAGGTTGCGTGCCCGTAGGGCAAGGCTTCTTCGTAAAAGCCAATGCACCTGGTGCATCAATCACTTTTACCGATAATGCAAGAACCCACAACCCAATTGCTTTCTACCGTAATGCTAGTACCGCACAAGTAGATATGATACGCATTAATATAGCTCACGAAAACGACATCGAATTTGCAGACGAAACAGCAATCCGATTTATACCAGATGCCACCGCCGAGTACGATGGCGAATTCGATGCCATAAAGTTGGCAGGGACTAATACTGAAGTTCCGCTTATTTATACCGTAACAGAAAGTGGTAACAATTTAGCAATAAGCACCTTGCCAAGTTTGTACGACGAATTAATAATTCCGCTAGGCATACGCACAGGGGCAGATGGAGTGTACATTATTAGAACTCCTTATTTAGAAATCCCAGCAGGAACAACTGCCTATTTGCAAGATTTACAAACAGGAAGAACTATAAACCTTAACCAAACGCCGTATTACTCATTTACTGCCGGAAATGCAACTTCCAGAGAGAGGTTCAATATTGTATTCCGTGTAAACGAAGAAACATCGGGCATTGTTGAGGCAGAAAATAACCACTACAAAATATTCTCATTCGGAAAAACCGTAGCCATAAAAGTAGATGAAAAGAATATTTATCAAAATGTAGAGATACTCAATATGCTTGGGCAAGTCATTTATGAAAGTAAAATTACTGCCAACTATACTGAAATTCCCCTAAATATTGCTGCTGGTACTTACACCGTAAAATTACGAGGAAAAAGAGAAACCGCCACACAAAACGTTATTCTTGCAGAATAAACAGGAGAAACTTAAATTGATAAAGCCACAAATACATTTTATTTGTGGCTTTTTTTTACCTAAAAAAGTATATGTATCCCTTTAAAAATAGGCAATAAGGACAACTTGTCAGCCAGAAAAACAATAACATCAAAAAGCCATAGAGAAAATAGATATACTTTTATTTTGATATGAAAAGTAAAAAGTCTAATTTTACACCGTTTTTTGAATTGATTAAGCAATAACTTCTCTGTTACAAAAATGCAATCAAGTTACTGAAATTCAATTCACTATAACTTAGAATAGGACAAGATAAAAAAAACTAGACACTCAACCTAATAAAATTTCAAAATGAAACAAATTTTATCGCTTATTATCGTAACGATTTTTCTATCATCAACCACATTTGCCCAAAAGCATGATGGCATTAATGTTAGAAAACTCGAAAAAAAAGGGGAATACCTCATGGCACAAGAGCAGTACGCCGAAGCCCAAAGTGTTTATGAGCAGCTTATAAAAACAAGCCCTGCAAATGAAGACTATAATTTCAACCTTGGGTTTTGTAAATTTAATACTTCGGTAGATAAAAATGCTGCAATGGAGCATTTTGACATGATTGTTAAAAAATTTAAAAGCTCTAAAAAGCAAGGGGCATATACTTATGCCGCATTTTTCTACTTAGGAAAATCCTACCACG
>CAMZKQ010000156.1 GCA_947311265.1 uncultured Chlorobiota bacterium
CATATTCATTTTAAATGTACAGGTTGTGGTATAATTTTTTGTATTGAAGTAGATAAATTCCCTTTAATAAATTTACCAAAATATAAAATTGAACAATTAGAAATTCAGGCTACAGGTTTATGCCAAAGTTGTAATATTTGATTGCTCTGCATTCTTTCATTTCCCCCAATTGGCACTAATGCCAAGCCGCCTATAAGCCCAGTTTTACCAAAAAACAAACAAGAATACAACTCGGAATACTTAATGATACAATCCAAACCAAACTATTTACAAGCGTATCAAACTAGGCTAAAAAAGTTAAAAAAACAAAGCCTACAATACACAGTATAATTACTCCCCCAAAAGTTTGGATAAAAAACAAGTTAGAAATTTATTGATTAAAAGAAAAAACTAACTTTGCCAAATATCCAAGCCTATTAACTTATTACACTCGGCTATTTAAAAACAAAAAGCACAAGAATATGAATACATTTGGAAAAAATTTTAGACTATCAATTTTTGGAGAATCACACGGGAAAAGCGTTGGGGTAACCATAGACGGCTGTCCGCCAGGCATTTCGCTATGCGAAAATGATTTTTTAGCCGACCTAGCCCGCAGAAAAAGTGGAGCAAAAGGAACAACACCACGAACCGAAAGCGATTTACCAGCAATAATTAGCGGTACTTTCAACAAAAAAACCACAGGTGCTCCCATTACAATTCTATTTAAAAACACAAACACCCGCTCGAAAGATTACAGTAATTTGGTTAAAATCCCACGTCCCGGGCATGCTGACTATACAGGAAAAGTAAAGTATAATGGTTTTAATGACTATCGTGGCGGTGGGCATTTTTCAGGACGCTTAACCCTAGCCATTGTAGCGGCAGGAGTGGTGGCAAAAAAAATAAGTAGTGCCATGTCCTTTTCGGCAAAGCTTATAGAGGCAGGAGGCGAGCAGGATATTGAGCAAGCAATAAATGATGCTATTAAAAATCAAGACTCTATTGGTGGGATAGTCCAGTGTCAAATTTCGGGCGTTCCCGTGGGCTTAGGAGAGCCATTTTTTGATGCCGCAGAAGCGGTTATTTCGCACTTGGTATTTGCTATACCAGCCATTCGTGGGGTAGAGTTTGGCTCGGGTTTTTCGTCTGTAAAGATGACAGGTTCTGAGCATAACGACAATATAATTTCGGCATCTGGTACTACAGAATCAAATAATGCCGGAGGCATTAATGGCGGTATTACTAATGGCAATAACATTGTATTTAGGGCGGCAGTAAAACCCACATCGAGCATTTCAAAAGCTCAAACCACTTACGATTTTGAGCATCAAAAACTAACCGATTTAATTATTCATGGGCGGCACGATTTGTGCATTGCACTACGAGTTCCTCCTGTAATAGAGGCCGCTGCGGCTATCGCCATTACAGATTTATTGCTCACTGCAAAAACAACGAAATATTAAGTACAATTAGCCAATGTAATTGCCCTATCTTGCGTTACGGCTTTGAGCCCACAACGCAAAATAGACTTGCCAAAACATACAGTTTCAATAGTTTATACGTTTTATTGGTAGCCCAGCAGTTATCAAATACGGCTGTGCAATACTATAAAATAGAGGCTTATCAATAACTATACAACAATGAAAAAATCAATTTTTATTATTTTCGCACTCCTTTTTTCATTATTTGCTACTGCCCAGCAATATTCTACCACATCGAAAAAAGCCATAAAGCGATTTAAAAAAGCCTTAAATTACTACCAAAGTTACCATTACCCAGAAGCCATAGAATATGCCAATAAAGCACTAAAATCCGACAAAAAATTTGTAGAAGTTTACTACCTCCTCTCCGATATTTATTCTAAAACCAATGCCATAGACCAACGCATTTTAGTACTAAAAAAAGCCCTCGAAATAGCCCCTGAAAAAAATAGCTTTGTCTATTTAAAGCTCTCTCGTTCAGAGCTTTATCAAGGGCTATACGCCAATGCCGAAAAACATATTTTAGAATTTGAAAAGCAAAATAGAAGGGCAGAATACAAGCCCGAAATTAAGGATATAAAAGAAAGGTGTAAATTTGCACTACATGCAATAGCCCACCCACTGCCCTTCGAGCCACAAAATTGCGGTGCAAATATCAATACCGAAAACGATGAATACCAGCCCTCGCTAAGTGCCGATGAACAAACTTTCGTATTTACAACAGGCGTTCCCCTGCCGGGGAAATTAAAAGTAGAAAGTATTTTTGATACCCAAGAAGACTTTTTTATTTCTAAAAGAACAAAAAATAAAGATTGGCAAAAAGCAAAAAATGTTGGAAAACCAATAAATACCAACCGAAACGAAGGGGCACAATCCATCTCGGCAGACGGCAATTTACTCTTTTTTACCGCCTGCGAAGACCGTTCCAAATATAACCCACACGGCAAGTGCTACGGGAGGTGCGATATTTACTTTTCAGAGAAACTGCCTAATGGAAAATGGACAACACCCAAAAATGTAGGCCCCGAAATAAACACAACTCACAGAGAAACACAGCCCTCCATATCTGCCAACGGCAGAACCCTATACTTCGTGTCGCAACGTCCAGGTGGACAAGGAGGCTCAGATATTTGGTACTCCGAAAAACAAGACAATGGAAAATGGGGCAAGCCTAAAAATGTGGGCAATAAAATTAATACAGAAAAAAATGAACAATACCCCTTTATCCATTTAGACGGCAAAACCCTTTACTTTGCCTCCCAAGGGCATATTGGTATGGGTAAATACGACTTATTTATCAGCCGGAAAACAGAAAAAGGACAATGGGGAGAGCCGAAAAACTTGGGCTACCCGCTCAACAATAAAAACGAGCAAGGCAGTATGGTAGTTAATGCAGCTGGCACAAAAGCCTATTACTCCTCTTGGCAAGACGGCGGTTTTGGGCGGCTCGATTTATACGAATTTCAACTCGATAAAAGCATACGCCCCAAGCCTGTAACCTTTGTAAAAGGAAAAGTTTACAATGCAGAAACACGCCACCCAATTGCCGCAAAGTATGAACTAAAAGTACTAGAAACCAATGAATTAATAGCAAAATCGACCGCTTCCAAAGCCAATGGTAGTTTTTTTATTACCCTCCCTGCTGGCAATACCTATGCCCTTAGTATAGCCCATAAAGGCTACCTTTTTTATTCCGCCAATTTTACACTAGAGAACCCAGCAGACTCCCTAAAAGAGTATTACCTAGAAGCCCCACTACAACCCATAAAATACGGCAATAAAACCATTCTTAAAAATGTATTTTTTGCAACTAACTCCTATACACTAAAAAAAACATCAAATACAGAACTTGATAAATTAGTTGAATTTATGACCCAAAATAAGAACGTAAAAATAGAACTTGGCGGGCATACTGATAACAAAGGCAGTAAAAAACACAATAGTAAACTGTCCGAAAATAGGGCTAAAGCCGTTCGCAACTACCTCATAAAAGCAGGTATTGCAAGCTCCCGCATGACCTACAAAGGCTATGCAGATAGCCTGCCAATTGACGATAACAACACAGCCACTGGCAGAGCAAACAACCGCCGCACCGAATTTATGATTATAAAATAAAAGGCTTTTTTATCTCACATCTCCTCCTTAGTTATTTTTTTAATCTGTAATAAATAAAAAAATAGTGTGATTTATTAATGATTTTTTTAAATTTGCAGTTCGTAAATAGAAAAATTAATTAATCTAATGAAAACTTGGTAATTTATTGTGTAGTAACCTAAAACACAATAAATTAGAACCAAAAATGCCACGTAAAATTATTGTTATGGAAGACAAAAATCTATCGAACTCTGAAGAATTGAATAGCAATTCTGAAAATGTATCCACCGAAAACATCACTACTGTGCAAGAAAAAGAACCCAAATTGAGTGCTGCTGATTTGCTTTTGCAAAAAATTGCAAATAAAAAAGCAGACCTCACCCAAGCAGAAGAAACAGTAAAAACCAAAGCAACGGAAAAAGAAGTAGTTGCAGAAGTTATACTAGAAAATACTGCTAATGAGCCAGTTGCAGAAACTGTTAAGGCAGCCGTTGAAGAGAACACTTCAAATACCACCGAAGAAGAAGCACCGCAAAATCAAATCCCAAAGGAGACAAGCACAGTGCCTAACGACAATAAAGCTGAGGCAATAGTAAGCGAGCCTGCGGAAGAAAAAGCTAAAGAAATTGAAGAAAAAATACCTGATTATAGCCTATTTACTAGGGAAGCACTAACCGAAGCACTTAACGATTTAGTCGAAAAAGAAGAAGTAAATAAAATAAAAGACCAAGTTGAAATTATCAAAAGTAATTTTTATCAAAAACTAAAAAACGAAGTTCAGGAGCTTAAAGATAAATTTGAAGCCGACCACAAAAGCGACGACGATGACGAAGAAAAACCAGTATTTGAAAAAGCAGAAGACCTATTAGAAGCTACTTTTAAAAGCATTTTAAAAAAATACAGAGCGAAAAAAAGTGAGTATGCAGCAAAATTTGAAAAAATGAAAGCTGAAAACTTACAAGCAAAATACAAAATAATAGAAGAACTAAAAGACCTAATTAACAAGCCTGAAGCCTTTAACGATACCTACAACGAATTTAAAGAGCTACAAAAAAAGTGGAGAGAAGTAGGCCTAGTACCCCAAAACGAAGTGCGTAAACTTTGGGATAATTATAACTACCATGTTGAAAATTTTTACAACTATATAAAAATTAACAAAGAACTTCGGGATTTAGACTTGAAAAAGAACATGAAAGTCAAAATCCAGCTTTGCGAGAGTGCCGAAAAACTAATGCTTGAGCCACTTGTTGTAAAGGCCTTTAAAAGCCTACAAGATTTACACGACCTATGGCGTGCCGCAGGCCCTGTGCCAAGAGATAAAAAAGACGAACTTTGGGATAGGTTCCGTGCAGCAACAGTGTATATTAACAAAAGACATCAAGACCACTTCGAGGCACTAAAAGGAGAGCAAGAGCAAAACCTGAAAGCCAAAGAACTCCTCTGCGAAAAAGCAGAAGAGTATGCCGAAGAAAAACCAGAATCCCATAAAGCATGGAAAGTAGTAGGTGATAATATTATCGAGCTGCAAAAAATGTGGAAAGGCATTGGCTATGCCCCAAAAAAGCATAACCAAGAAATCTACTTACGATTTAGAGCCGCTTGCGATAAAGTATTCTCTAAAAAAAGAGAATTTTACAAACAAGAAAATACCGTTCGAGAAAATAATATGCAGCTAAAAAACGATTTATGCGTACAGGCAGAAAGCCTAATGGAAAGCCAAGAGTGGAAAAAAACAACCGAAATTTATAAAACCTTACAGCAAGATTGGAAAAAAATCGGGCAAGTTGCCCGAAAAGACTCCGAAGCAGTTTGGCAAAGGTTCCGCAAGGCTTGCAATACTTTCTTCGATGCCAAATCTGCCTTTTTCAAATCCCGACACACAAGTGAGGAAACTAACCTTAACCTGAAAAAAGAATTAATTGAGGAAATCAATAATTTTGAACCCGAAGATATGGGCAAAGGGGATATGGAAAAATTGAAAGATTTACAAAACCGCTGGTCTGAAATTGGATTTGTCCCTTTTAAAGTAAAAGATGAAATCTATTCAGAATACAGAGAAGCCATTGACGCACAGTTCAGTAAACTACGTTCTGGGGGGCAGCAGCGAGAAAACCATAATTTTAAACAGCGGGTTAAAAACATGAAGGGCAGTAACCGAGGTGCTAATGTCTATTCTTCTGAAATTGATAAATTAAGAACTAAAATAGAAACCACAAAATCAGAAATTTCGCAACTTGAAAACAACTTAGGCTTTTTTGCAAATTCTAAAAATGCAGACTCTATGATTCAAGGTTTCAAAGACAAAATAGCTAAACTACAAGCACAGGCAGAGCAATTTAACAAACAAATCATTGAAATAAAAGTAGCACAGCGTGCCGAAAAACTTGAAAAAGAAAAACAAGACCAAGAAGTTAATGCTGAAAAAAATGAAGAAAAAGCAGACTAAATTAAAACTGCTAAACAGTTAAATTGGCAAAGTAAAAATTGGCTCAATAGTAAATATTGAGCCAATTTTATTTATAAAATATTCACCCATAAAACTAGAGCTTTGTTATCAACAAAATATATTTTCGTAACAGGCGGCGTAGCATCGTCGCTAGGCAAAGGAATAATAGCATCATCGCTAGCTAAATTACTGCAAGCCCGGGGCTACAAAGTTACCATACAAAAACTAGACCCCTATATAAATGTGGACCCCGGCACGCTAAACCCCTATGAACACGGGGAATGTTATGTAACCAACGACGGTACAGAAACCGATTTAGACTTGGGGCATTACGAGCGGTTTTTAAACTCCCCTACTTCCGTGGAAAACAATGTAACAACAGGCAAAATATATCAGCAAGTAATTGATAAAGAGCGGCGTGGCGATTATTTGGGCAAAACAGTACAGATAATCCCACACATTACCGATGAAATAAAACGCCGCATAAAAATACTAGGGAAAAAGTACGACTACGACTTTGTAATTACAGAAATTGGCGGAACAGTAGGCGATATCGAATCCTTACCCTACATAGAAGCCGTCCGGCAATTCCGCTGGGAAGACCTAGAAAGCATGGTGGTACACCTCACATACGTCCCATTCTTAGCCGCCTCTGGCGAGCTAAAAACAAAGCCAACACAACATTCTGTAAAGCTACTTTTAGAAAACGGCGTACAACCAGATGTACTGGTTTTAAGAACAGAGCACAGCCTTTCGCAAGCCATTAGAAATAAAGTAGCTCGCTTTTGCAATGTGCCACAAAACTCTGTAATAGAGTCCATTGATGTGCCAACAATTTACGAAGTACCACTCAGAATGCAAACCGAAGGGCTAGACAAAGCTGTACTCACAAAATTTAATTTGGCGTATGAGCCAAAACCAGATTTAGATAAATGGAAGCTATTTTTGGATAAATTGCACCACCCAAAAGCCGAAATTAAAATTGCCCTTGTCGGGAAATATACCGAGTTGCCAGACGCTTATAAATCTATAACAGAGTCCTTTATACATGCAGGTGTAGCCAATTCTTGCAAAGTAAAACTTAAATTTATCAACTCGGAAAATATAACCCAAGCAACTACCAAAGCCATTTTATCTCCCTTTGCAGGGATATTAGTTGCCCCAGGTTTTGGGCATCGGGGTATAGAGGGCAAATTAGAAGCCGTTCGCTATGCCCGAGAAAAAAATGTACCATTTTTAGGCATTTGCCTAGGCATGCAGTGTGCAGTAATCGAATTTGCTCGCAACGTACTACAATTAGAAAATGCCAACTCCGCAGAAATGCACCGCAATACCCCCCACCCAGTAATCGACCTGATGGAAGAGCAAAAAACAATTACAGATTTAGGCGGCACCATCCGGCTAGGGGGCATACCCCTGCACTTTAAAAGCAGGCAGTAATGCAAAAATTGCCTACGGCAAAAAAGATATTTCCGAACGGCACAGACACCGATATGAGTTTAATAATGAGTACCTTAGCAAGTTTGAAGCCGCAGGAATGATTGCCACAGGCACGAACCCCGAAACAAAACTAGTTGAAATTATAGAACTCCCTAAGCATAAATGGTTTACAGGCGTTCAGTTCCACCCAGAATACAAAAGTACTGTGCTTAATCCGCACCCTTTATTTATTGCTTTCGTTAAAGCGGCTGCTGACGGTAAAAATAGTTAGTACATTTGTTAAAAGCAATCTAAATAAAGGGCTTTTTCTTTTGTAATAAAAATGTTACCTTTGGTGCAGAGAAAAATAAGATTATGATTATAGCAGTCGATTTTGATGGAACAATAGTGGAGCATGAATATCCTAAAATAGGGAAAGAAAAGCTATTTGCTTTTCAGACTCTAAAACAGCTCAAAGCACAGGGGCATACCCTGCTTCTCTGGACATACCGTGCAGGCAAATCGCTAGATGAGGCCGTTGAGTATTGTAAAAAAAATGGAATAGAATTTGATGCCATAAATGCCAGCTACCCAGGCGAACTGCTTGACGAAAACACGAGCAGAAAAGTAAATGCAGATTTATTTATTGATGATAGAAATATTGGAGGCTTCTTAGGGTGGAGTAAAATTTGGCAAATTATAAACGCCCAATCCCCCGAAGCCCAAAAACGAAGAAGCCACCAAGATATGCACACCACAAATTCACTTGCTGGTCGATTGAAACGTTTTTTTAAATAAATGTTTCTCAATTTTATAAAAATAGTATTCAAAAGTATCATCAAACAAAGAAAGTTTCTAGCGGCCAACCTTGCTGGGCTTTCTGCTGGGCTTGCCGTATTTTTCCTCACCTCTATTTATATTTTTGACGAGCTCAATTACGACAAATATCATAACGGTGCTCAAAACATCTACCGTATCGTAAATGTATATGATAAAAATGGCGCTGGTGAGCGGTCGTCTTGCTGCCCATTCCCAATAGTAGGGGCTTTAAAAAGAGAAAACCCTGATTTAATAAGTAATTCGACCCGTTTTTTTAATTTCTGGATGCCACATGTAGTGATTAAATATAACAATAAAACCTTCAATGAGAAACGTTTTTTTTGGGTAGATGCAAGTGTTTTTAGTGTTTTTAACTGCTCCTTTTTAAAAGGCAATCCTAAAACTGCCCTTACTCGGGCAGGTACTGTGGTTATTACAAAATCAATGGCCGAAAAATACTTTTCGTCCAACGAAGAAGTCATAGGGCAGACTATATTTTTCCAAGCCAAAATACCATTAGAAATCACAGGCATTATTGAAGACACCCCAAGCCGCTCCCACTTTAAAGTTGATTTTTTAGCCTCAATGCCTACTGTGCACCACATACTGGGCGACTATAATAAATATTGGGTATGGAACCCTTGCTGGTCGTACGTCCGACTTGCCCCGGGCAAAACAGAGGCAGACCTTAAATATGCCCTCAACAAACTTGTTCGATACAATTACAAAGACGAACTGAAAAATAATGTGTCCTTCTATCCTCAAAAAATAACTGACATACATTTACACTCTAAGTTAGAATATGAAATTGAGCCAAATAGCAGTATATCAAATATTTACATACTTTTAGGTATTGCCATATTTATGCTCATAATAGTGCTTATCAATTTTGTAAACCTTTCTACGGCAAACTCCCAATACCGTACAAAAGAAACAGTACTAAAAAAAGTTTTAGGCACAACTCGCCTAGAGCTTGTATTGCAATACCTTAC
>CAMZKQ010000157.1 GCA_947311265.1 uncultured Chlorobiota bacterium
TTTCTTGTATTTCATCTAAAAGGGCAAGTACTACTTTTTCAGTCCCATCTAGTGGGTAGGTTTTCTTTTCGAGTGTATCTCGCCGTGCAATTTCAACTGTTCCGTTTTCCAAATCTCTTGCCCCTAGGGCAATTCTTACTGGTACTCCTTTTAGTTCATACTCGGCAAATTTATGCCCCGGGCGGTGGGTATCTCTGTTGTCAAATTTAACAGAAACGCCTTCTGCTTTGAGTAATTCTACTATTTTGTTTGCTTTTTCTGCAATGGCGTTGCGTTGTTCTTCGCTTTTATAGATAGGTACTATAACTGCCTGAATTGGGGCGAGTTTTGGGGGCAGTACTAGCCCTTGGTCGTCGGAATGTGCCATAATTAATGCCCCCATAAGGCGTGTAGAAACGCCCCAAGAGCTTGCCCAAACGAACTCTTGTTTGCCATTTTTATCGGTGTATTATACATCGAAAGCTTTTGCAAAATTCTGCCCCAAAAAATGGGAAGTTCCTGACTGTAAAGCCTTTCCATCTTGCATCATGGCTTCTATGGTGTAGGTTTCTAATGCTCCTGCAAATCTTTCGTTTTCGGATTTTGTGCCAATAATAACAGGCATTGCCATCCAAGATTTTGCAAACTCTGCATAAACATCTATCATTTGTTTTGTTTCTACTAATGCTTCCTCTTGCGTGGCATGGGCAGTATGCCCTTCCTGCCAAAGAAATTCTGCGGTACGCAGAAATAGGCGTGTTCGCATTTCCCACCGCACAACATTTGCCCATTGGTTTATTAAAATTGGTAAATCTCTATAGGACTGAATCCATTTTTTATAAGTACTCCAAATGATGGTTTCGGAAGTGGGGCGTACAATAAGTTCTTCTTCGAGTTTTGCGTTGGGGTCCACTTCTATTTTTCCATCTTGCCCAGTTCGTAGGCGGTAGTGGGTAACTACGGCACATTCTTTGGCAAAGCCATCGACGTGGCTGGCCTCTTTGGAGAAGAATGATTTGGGTATAAAGAGTGGGAAATAGGCGTTTTCGTGCCCCGTGGCTTTGAACATTTTGTCTAGCTGGGCTTGCATTTTTTCCCAAATGGCGTAGCCATAGGGCTTTATTACCATGCTTCCTCTAACGGCAGAATTTTCTGCCAAATCCGCCTTCATAACAATATCGTTGTACCACTGCGAGTAGTTTACTGATTTTTTTGTGATTCCTTTTGCCATAATTGTATCCTGCTTTTTAGCTTTATATTTTGTACTTATACAAGGTGTCTAAAATATATTTGACTGGCAAAAATAGTATTTTTTTATGAATTTCTCTATCCATTCAAATATTTATTCCGTTTAAAGGGTATTCCTTTTCGGATTAAATAGGCGTGGTAGGCACTTGGAATATCGTGTGTCCATTGGGGTAAAATTAGGGTGATTAAAATTCTATCGGTATGTGAAATTAAGCCCATAATTATTGCCATTGAAAATGGTAGTCCTGCATAATTAAATCCGATTAATGAAGTAAAAGCAATCAGCAATGTTATCCCCCAGAGCTTAGAGAGAAGGGCATGGGTACAGGTTTCCCGCTTAAATTTTACTAGGCTTGTTACATAGCAGGCAATTTCCATAATTAGTATTGCCCAGATTGCGGTAGAATTATCGGCAATTAGTTCGGGGTGCAAAATCCAACTGGCAACGCCTACTGACAACCAAAATAGCATATCGGCTTGGCTATCGAGTCGCCTCAATTTTATTGATGAAATGCACTGTTTTCTTGCAATTATTCCATCAAAAATATCCGAAAGTAAGCCTAAGTACATTAGTACCAAAATTATGATTTTGGAATTTTCGCCTATAAAATAGGCTAATGCCAAAATTATAGGGGCAAGTAAAATACGGAATATGATTAATGCTATAGGGGTATTCATCTTAGTGGCTAAGTTATTGTTTTTTTTCGATTTGCCAAATGGCTTCAATGTTGTAAAACTTGGGCTTTATTTTCAATTTATTTTTAGTAAAACTTTTTTGGAAAGTTTTTATTTCTACCTTCGCCGCCGAAAATTAAAAACAATGGTAGAAACAAGGGGTTTCATATTCGATAAGATTAGTAATAATGCGGCTTTTGAGGCTATTGCTTTAGAAATTTTTAAGTTTCAGGCAAGGCATAATAAAGTCTATAAATTGTATCTAGAAAAACTAGGTATTAGCACTGGCTCTGTGAAAAAATTTATTGATATTCCTTTCTTACCAATTTCATTTTTCAAGAGCCATAAGGTGGTTTCAAGCACAAAGCAGGAAGAGCAAGTTTTCATGAGCAGTGGCACTGGTGGGCAACGAAGCAAGCATTTTGTAACCGACTTAGCCCTGTACGAGCAGGCTTTTATAAAAAGTTTTTCAACCTTTTATGGGGCAATTCCTGATTACCAAATTTTCGCCCTACTCCCCTCTTATATAGAGCAAGGCGATTCCTCTTTGGTATATATGGTAGATAAAATGATTACACTTTCTGGGGCGAAAACAGGTGGTTTTTATAAGGGGAATTTTCCTCAATTAAATACCGATTTAAAAGTGGCTCAAAAAAAAGGCAATAAACTGCTTCTTTTGGGGGTTAGCTATGCTTTGCTCGATTTTTTTCAAGCATTTCCGCAGCAACTTAGCAATGCTATTGTAATGGAAACTGGCGGCATGAAAGGGCGAAAAAAAGAGATGATACGAGAGGAATTACACACCTTATTAATGAGTGGTGCTGGTGTATCCAAAATTCATTCCGAATACGGTATGACTGAACTTCTCTCGCAGGCGTATTCGCAGGGCAATGGGCTTTTCCACTGCCCACCACAAATGCAGGTTTTTATTAGGGATACTAACGACCCCTTTTCTCAGGCAAAACCAGGGCAATCTGGCGGGGTAAATATTGTTGATTTTGCCAACTTGCATTCATGCTCCTTTATTGAAACTGCCGATTTAGGCAAAAAGCATACCAACGGTAGTTTTGAAATCCTTGGCAGGTTTGATACTAGCGAAGTTAGGGGCTGTAATTTATTAGCTATATAAATCATTTTTTACTTACTTAAATACGATTACTATTTTTAACAACTTTAAATTTTAGACTATGACTTTTGATTTTATGCACGTATTTTCGGCATTTATGGTTCTTTTTGCCGTTATCGACATTGTTGGCTCGATACCCGTAATTGTTGATATTAAAGAGAAGGGCAATGAAATAGAGTCGGGGAAATCGACCTTGGTGGCCTTCGGTATCCTACTGCTTTTTCTATTTGTAGGAAAAGGACTTTTAGGCGTTTTTGGGGTGGATATTTCGTCCTTTGCCATTGCGGGTTCGTTCGTTTTATTTTTCCTCTCCATGGAAATGATTTTAGGCATCGAACTCTTTAAAAGCGATACACCAAAAGGGGCATCAATTGTGCCTATTGCATTTCCGCTAATTGCTGGGGCCGGCTCTATAACGTCCTTACTTTCGCTGAAAGCGGAATACAACGACTGGGAAATTTTAGCTGGTCTTGCACTAAATATGATACTGGTTTTCGTAGTCCTAAAACTCACTAAACGAATAGGGAAAATGCTAGGGAAAACCGGAGTTATGATTTTACGAAAAGTATTTGGTATCATATTACTTTCCATTGCCATAAAGCTATTTATGTCTAATGTTGTAAGTTCTATTAATAGTTTTTTTCCTGGAATAGTGGATAAATTAAACCATGTATAAACACTATAAATCAACCTTTTATTGATACGATGCCCCCTAAGTCATCGTATCAATTTCCTTTATAAGAAGATTTTAGAGTTAATAATTCTTTATTCTTTCATTGCCATAATCTCGCCATTTTCTCTCGTTACAAATTTATACCTTTGCTTGAGTTCGTAGCCATTATTTTTATATGTGCGGATTTTAATGCCCTCAATAAGGGCATCTGTGGTATCAATTGTAGCTAGCGAAACTTTTGTAAGTACTGTGGTAAGTAACTGGTGCAAATCAGCATCTACATTTTTTGAATTAAGTATTTCTGGGAAGCCATTTTTTTGATAAAAATCAGGTAAAAATCGCCCTGCTTCTTGCTCGGTTTTATCCGAAAATATTTTGTAGGGCAGAATAAGGCTTTTTTCATTGACCTTCAATTCAATAAAGCTAAATTTTAATTTATTGCCATAAAGTTGCTCTTCAATACGGTGAATTACATTGCCCTGCGAATCAAAAAATTTAACCGCCACCCGTATGAGGCTGTTTTTATTTTCCAAAATTTTAAACCGCATCGGCACATATTCAGGGTTTAGTAAGTTAATTTTTGTTTCAAGAAGTAACCTTGCTTTCTGTTGCTTAGTAGAAACGCCTAAATAGGTGCAACTAGAAAAAAAAATTAGAGCAATAGTTATATAAAAAAAAACAAGGTGATACAAAATTTGCTTTCTTTGCATAGCGAAATTTTTAGCTTATTTTGGGTTAGAGTAAATTTAAGTTTTTACAAACTTACAAATAACTTTTTGTAAATCTAAATTAAAGCTATAGTTTTAACTATTTTTTTAAACAAATCATTTTGACAAAAATTAAATATTTACGACACAATGAATTTTAAGGAGCAAGTGGTTTGGATAACAGGTGCATCATCGGGCGTTGGCGAAGCATTGGCGTATGCTTTTAATGCCACAGGTGCAAAAATAATTATCTCGGCAAGGCGGGCTAAAGAATTAGAACGAGTAAAAAGCAACTGCCCCAAACAGTCCGCCGAAATTTTTGTACTCCCGCTAGATTTAGAGGCACAGCACGATTTGCCCGCTAAGGCAAAAATGGCTTTAGCAAAATTCGGTGGTATTGATATTTTTTTCAGTAATGGCGGCATTAGCCAGCGGTCTTTAATAAAGGATACAATTATAGAGGTCGATAAACGTTTGATGAATATCAATTATTTTGGGAGTATTATTTTGGCAAAAGCCATATTGCCCAGCATGGTTAAGCGGCAATCGGGGCATTTTGTAATAATGAGTAGCCTTACCGGGAAATTTAGTACGCCTTTGCGGTCTGCCTATGCAGCCTCTAAGCACGCATTACATGGCTTCTACGATGCACTCCGTGCAGAAGTTTTTGATGACAATATAAAGGTAACCATAATTTGCTCGGGCTATATCCGTACCGGGATTGCAAAAAATGCCCTTACAAAAAATGGCTTGGCACAACAAGCCACCGACCCTAGTGTTGAAAATGGAATGTTACCAGAGCATTTTGCAAAACAGGCACTTACCGCTATAAAAAAAGGCAAACAAGAAGTTATTTTGGGTGGAAAAGAACGTTTTGGGGTATATATAAAACGCTTTTTTCCAAGGCTGTTTGCAAAAATAATAATAAAGCAAA
>CAMZKQ010000158.1 GCA_947311265.1 uncultured Chlorobiota bacterium
AAAACAGTACTTATACAAGAACTAATAAACAATATAGCCAAAGGCTACGAAGGCATGTCGGTATTTGCAGGCGTTGGCGAGCGTACCCGTGAAGGCAACGATTTGCTCCGAGAAATGATTGAAGCAGGCATTGTAAACTACGGCGACGAATTTAAAGAAGACATGGAAAAAGGCGGTTGGGATTTATCCAAAGTGGATAAAGAAAAACTAAAAACCTCGCAAGTATCAATGATATTTGGGCAAATGAACGAGCCTCCGGGGGCACGTGCTAGAGTTGCCCTTGCAGGCCTTTCTGTAGCCGAAAAATTCCGTGATGGAGAGGGCAAAGGAAAAGGTAATGATATACTTTTCTTTATTGATAATATTTTCCGATTCACACAAGCTGGCTCCGAAGTGTCTGCCCTCTTGGGAAGAATGCCTTCGGCAGTAGGCTATCAGCCTACCTTAGCTTCGGAGATGGGAACTATGCAAGAGCGTATTACCTCCACAATAGATGGTTCAATTACCTCTGTACAAGCAGTTTATGTACCAGCAGATGATTTAACCGACCCTGCCCCTGCAACGACTTTTTCTCACCTTGATGCTACAACAGTACTTAGCCGTAAAATTGCCGAACTAGGCATTTACCCAGCAGTGGATCCGCTAGATTCAACATCAAGAATCTTAACCCCCGAAATTGTTGGCGACGATCATTACAATACAGCACAGCGTGTTATCCTATTGTTGCAACGCTATAAAGAGTTACAAGATATTATCGCCATTCTTGGAATGGACGAGTTATCGGAAGACGATAAATTGGCAGTACACCGGGCAAGGCGTGTACAACGCTTCCTTTCTCAGCCGTTCTTTGTGGCAACACAATTTACTGGTTTACAAGGTGTTCTTGTGCCTATAGAAGATACAATTAAAGGCTTCAATATGATTATGGACGGTAAAGTTGATAAATATCCAGAAGCTGCTTTTAACCTTGTGGGTACAATTGAGGAAGCCATTGAAAAAGGTAAAAAATTAATTAAAGAAGCAGAAGGCAACTAAACGAACTATAAAACGAAATTTAAAATTATGTTTTTAGAAATTGTAACTCCATTAGAAACACTTTTCAGCGGCGAAGTTAAAAAAGTAAAAGTACCCGGAACAGGAGGTTCTTTTGGTATCCTTAAAAACCATGCCCCTATTATCTCATCTTTAATAAAAGGAGAAGTCAAAATCATTGATACTAACGGCAAGGAAGACTTTTTTAAAATTAATGGAGGCGTAGTAGAGGTGTTGAAAAACAACGTAATTATTTTAGCGAGCCTTTAGTTAAACAAATATTAGGCAAAGCCTAAAAGAATAAAGTGGTATAAATTAGGTTTTATACCACTTTTTTTGTAAATTATAAATATGAAATTACGTTTAAAAATACAGTTAATAGGGCTTATCACCCTAATGGCTAGCTCTACTTTTGCACAAGATACAGAAGATAAAACCCTTAATAACGACCGACAAGCACAAGCCCCAGGGCTGCCTGAGACCGAATTTACACCATTTGAAATTGCAGATATTCCTGCAATTACCGAAAAAAATAAACGCTCCCCCAAGTTTATAAGAAAAAGGCTAGAATTGCTTGTAGGCACTTCTATGAAAATGCGATGTGAAGCAATAGGTATTTCTTATCCACCAAAATTTGTATTGCATAGGGCTTTTAAATACGAAGGTGAATATGAAATTTGGGTGGGCAATTCTCGCACAAGCGAGCTTAAACTATTGGCAATTTTACCAATTTGTGCAATGGATAATTACCCCGGCACAAAATTACAGCAGGGCGATGGAAAAACACCAGAAGGTTTTTACCAAAGCTCAATAATGTACGGCAGTAGCATGGATTTTATGTGGATAAACTTAAATGTAGATAATATCGACGATTATGGCAATCTAGGCGGGCAGTACTCTAGTTTTAAAGTATGCCTTAACTACCCGCTAGCAATAGACCGCCGAAGAACTGCGAGATTATTGTCCAAAAGTGCTGACCCAGGCAATGCTATTTGCGTACATGGCAACTGCGTTTCGGCAGGTTGTATTGCCTTTAAGAACAAGGATTTCTTGCCTGTATTTCTTAGCCAGCAGCAGCACGATATGGGAAAATATGGCAAAGTAATGCTCCATATTTTCCCATATCGTTTCGATAGAAACGATAAAGAAATGATGATAAAAGAGGCTTATACGGAGATGAACTCTGCCGAATTGAGAACCTTTTGGGCTGAAATTGAAAAGGGTTACACCCTTTTTGAGCAAAAACACAAAGCACTAAAAGTAGCCTATAAAGGCGAAAAATATTTTTTTAGCAATTATTAACCTTAATTATTGGGTTGGGCTTTACTCTAAAATTTTCCGCAATAGTTTTTCTTTAAGTGCAGTATATGGTGGGTACTTTAGGTTGGGTTCGGCAAGAAATGTTTTTTCCATAATGGCCTTGTGATGCGAAAATGTATCGAAGCCAAATTTTCCGTGATACTGCCCCATTCCACTAGTGCCAACACCGCCAAATGGCAATTCTTCATTGGAGAGTTGCATTACAGAGTCATTAACGGCACCGCCTCCAAAGGAAATTTCGCTTACTATTTTGCTGATGTATTTTTTGTTTCGGGTGTAAATGTAGCACGAAAGTGGTTTTGCTCTTCGTTTTACAATGTTTACTACAGTGTCAAAATCGCTAAACGAAATAACGGGTAAGAGGGGGCCAAAAATTTCCTCTTCCATAATGTCATCATCAAAAGACACATTATTTAGCACTGTTGGGGCAATGTACCGATTGGCAAGATTGCTTTCGCCCCCACAGTAAATTTTATTTTTATCAA
>CAMZKQ010000159.1 GCA_947311265.1 uncultured Chlorobiota bacterium
ACAGGAACAGGAAAAACTGCCGCTTTTGCAATCCCAATACTGCAGCACCTAGCATTAGATAGGGAACGAAACAATTATGCCCGAAAAATAAAAGCCTTAATTGTAACCCCAACCAGAGAACTTGCCATACAAATTGATGATAATTTTACAGAATACGGCGAACACACAGGCTTAAAAAATACCGTTATTTTTGGCGGTGTAAAACAAGGCAACCAAACCCGTGCCTTGCAACGAGGTATTGATATTTTGGTCGCTACACCCGGCAGGCTGCTTGATTTAATAGGGCAGGGCTTCATCAGTTTAAAACACATCGAGTTTTTTGTGCTGGACGAGGCAGACCATATGCTAGACATGGGCTTTGTGCATGATATTCGTAAAATAATTGAAAAGCTACCCGAAAGAAGGCAATCGCTTTTCTTTTCGGCAACCATGCCACCAAAAATAATTAACCTTTCGGGGAAAATTTTAGGTCGCCCTAGAAAAGTAACCATTAAACCCGAACAGGCAACTGCCGAGAAAGTAGATCAGGCAGTTTATTTTGTTTCCAAAAAGGATAAGGTTAAATTACTTACTCATATACTTGAAAATGAGAACTTTGAAACTGCACTTGTTTTTTCCAGAACCAAGCACGGAGCAAATAAAATTGTAAAAATGCTAAGTAAAGCCAAAATATCGGCAGAAGCCATTCATGGCAATAAATCGCAGACGGCAAGGCAAAAGGCACTAGGTAACTTCAAAAGTGGAAGAACCAAAGTTCTCATTGCCACCGATATAGCCGCACGTGGGATAGATGTATCCCAACTTTCCTTAGTTATTAATTACGATTTGCCAAATGTTGCAGAAACCTATGTACACCGAATTGGGCGAACAGGAAGAGCCAAAGCAAGTGGCATAGCCCTCTCTTTTTGCGATGGCGAAGAAAGAGCATACTTGCGTGATATTGAGAAACTTATAAAACAAAAAGTACCTGTAATTGACAATCACCCTTATCCTGACGACGGTACTTTTATTCCTGAAAAGAAGCCACAAAGACCTCAACGGCGGAATAATAGAAACTCCCAAAGTAGCCGCAATAATAGCAAAAAAACAAACCAGCGAAGACCCTCCAAAAGGCGATTCTCTAAACGGGAAGATTAATTGATAATATTAAAACATTAAATTATAATTATAATGAAAACTACTTTTCTATCAGTATTTGCAACAATCCTGCTTTTTAGTGCTTGCACCCAAAACGCAGAAAAAAAAGTAATAACTAAAACCGATACCGTTTTTGTAAGCAACTCTTCGGAACATTTGAGTATGGCTACTTTGTGGTTTCAAAATTCGGCAGAAGCTGCTGCCTTATACCACCAAGCCTATAATATTGCAAAAATCCGCTTAGACGAAAAAATAAAGTTTCACAAAAAATCAGACAAAAAATTAGCAATTATTACCGACCTAGACGAAACGGCGATAGATAATAGCCCGTTTCAGGCAAAGCTAATTAAAGAAAATGTACACTACTCCAGAGATAGATGGAATGCTTGGGTAAACGAAGGGCGTGCCAAAGCAACACCAGGGGCAGTTGAGTTTTTTAACTATGCAGCAAGCAAAGGCGTAAAAGTAATTTACCTATCCAACAGGGAAGATGGCACGTTGCCAGCAACTATAAAAAACATGAAAAAGCTAGGGTTTCCTAATACTGTGCCAGAAAATTATTTGCTGAAAACAAAAAAATCAGATAAAACCGAACGTCGTGCTATGGTGCTTAAAGATTACGAGGTAATCTTATATTTGGGCGATAATTTACTTGATTTTGATGAGTTTTTTGGGCAAAGAACGGGAGCCGATTTGGGCAGAAAAAGCGTGGAAGAAAGAAAGGCTGAATTTGGCAATACATTTATTGTTTTCCCTAACCCAATGTATGGCAACTGGGAGAAGGCAATCTATGGTGGAACTTATGCAAAAAGTGCTGACGAGAAGGCAAAAAATAGATTGGAAATTTTGCAAGACTAGTTTTAAATGCCCGATAAATTATCAATTTCAGATATTAAAAATGAAATTAGGATAGCCCTTAAAAAGGGCTTTGAAAAGGACGAAATAGCTGCACTTATTAAAATTCTTTTTGAGGATTTGCTGGGAATTAATGCTGTAGAACTAGCTATTTCGGGCGATAAATTACTCCATTCTGCCCAAGCAGAACTTTTACTTAATGCGGTAAATAGGCTCAAAAATAACGAGCCTATACAGTATGTTACGCAAAAAGCGTATTGCTTTGGGCGTACTTTTAATGTTAATACTTCGGTGCTTATTCCTCGCCCAGAAACGGAGGAGTTGATGGCTTCGATTATTGAAAAGAATAAAAGCAAACAAAGGGAGCTTACAATTTTAGATATTGGCACTGGTTCGGGTTGCATTGCAATTACATTGCAAAAAGAACTCAGTGCAAAAGTGTTTGCCGCAGATATTTCTGTAGCAGCTCTTGAAACGGCAAGTGAAAATGCCGTAAAAAATAGTGCAGAAGTTACTTTTGTAGAGTTGGATATTTTAAATTATAACAATCAATTTAAAAATCAAAAATTTGATATTATTGTAAGTAACCCCCCTTATGTTTTGGAAAGTGAGCAAGCCCAGATGCAACCCAATGTGCTTGATTTTGAACCACATATTGCTCTTTTTGTGAAAGATAATAATGCACTCATTTTCTATGAAAAAATTACAGCCTTGGGCAAGGATAAATTAAATCCCGGAGGGCAACTTTATTTTGAAATAAATGAAGCCAAAGCTAAGGCGGTTGCCAAACTGTTAGAAAATAACCAATTTAAAATGGTAAAAATAAATGAAGATATTTTTGGGAAAGAACGGTTTGTATGGGGAACTGTATAAATGACTATAAATTATGTTAAAATAAATTAGCATATTTCTACTTTTAATACTATTGAGTACAATGCTCAATTCGCAAACCCTACCGGACACTACCCTTATATAGAACCGTTTACAAAACGTACAATAAAAAAGGGCAAAACCTCTATCCTGCAAAGTTTTTATCGTTAATTTATGGTAAAACTGGGGATTACATCACCTTGGTAGGGAAATTTGGAAAAGGGCATTTTATACGAAAAACCCCAATTACCACAACGCATCGGGCACTATGGATACTTTAAATATCCCAAAAATTGCAAAAGTAATTGATAGCGTTTTTTAGCACTTACCCATTAGGCTACTTTTCCATTGCCATCATTTTATCTTCGATATAATGCACAAGCTCTACAAAATTGGGGGCCCTTTTTATGGTTCTATCCCGCTCAAATGGCAGGTTTACGTCGATATGCTCAATAAATGTAGCTGGTGCGTTCGACATTATATATATATCGTCTGCCAAATAAACGGCCTCAGAAATGTCGTGGGTAACTAGCACAATTGTTGGCTGTACTTTCTCCCAGATTTTGATTAAAAAATCTTGCATACGCAGGCGGGTGCTTGTATCCAAAGCACCAAAAGGCTCGTCCATTAAAATAAACTTATCGTTTACCAGTAAGCTACGGGCAATGGCTACACGTTGTAGCTGCCCGCCCGATAGGGTGGGGTATTGTGCAAATTTTTCTTCATGCCCTTTTAGCCCAACAATATCAAGCATTTCCCTTGCTTTTTCTTCCCGCTCTTTTTTAGAAATGCCTCTATATTTTAGCCCTAAAGCCACGTTGTCCAGCACCGACATCCATGGAAATGAGGAGTATTGCTGGAAAACCATGCCAATTCTATCCTTATGGGTAAGTGGCTTATCGTAGAGTAAAATTTCGCCAGAAGTGGGCTGTTGTAGCCCTGCTATATACCTCAAAATTGTAGATTTCCCGCAGCCAGAGGGGCCTAATATCACGACAAATTGTCCTTTATTGGGAATGTCCTCAATAAGAAAGTCTAAATCTTTAATAATGAAATTTTTGCCTCCGTCATAAGATTGGGAGGCTTTTTTTATTTCAATTATATTCTTGTATTCGGTACCTGTAAACTGAACGCTTGGCATATTTATAGTGTTTAATTTATTGGGTGTTAAGCTCCCCAGAATCCTGTTTTGTTTTCTGCTTTTTTTGTTTCACCTTCTCCCTCTGGTGTATTTATCATCCAGATAGAAAAAATATCTAAATAGTTCCAAAAAGAAAGTAGAAGTGGTTCATCTACTTTTAATTCGGGTAAAATTGCTTGATAACATTTTAACCAAACTAGCCTAGCTGATGGGGTTATTTTAAAGGGGGCATGGCGTGCTGCCATCATGGGGTTGCCTCTATTTTTGCTGAAGTGTGCTTCGCCGCCACATATTTGGATAAAGAAATCTGCGGATTTCTTTTTGGCAAAATCGATTCCTGCTTCGTTATCCGGAAAAAGCCCTTTGATTTTGCTTTTTACAAGCAAATCGTAATGTTGGCTTACTAATTCTCGCATGCCTGGCTCGGTAAGTTGAGCTAAAAATTGGGGGTTTGGTTTTTCGACTCTTGGTCTAATGCCAAACGCTCCTGGGGTTATATTTAGTGTCATTCTTCTTTATGTTTTTTTCGTGTTTGTATGTAATCAGAAAAATCTAGTGTTTTTCTGAGCAAGCTGTAGTAGAGTGTAAAAAACATTATAATTGTATAGCCCCAAAGTACGCCTGTGTTTACCCAAAATGTATCGTAATACCGTCCGAAAAGCATTTTCTTTGGTGCGTAAAAATGGGATTTGAAATTTTGCTGTGGATAGGTGTATATTGGGTCTGCTTTTTTGTAAAGCTGGTTTTTATAACGAATAATTTTGTTTGGCTCGTCGGAGTTGCGAACAAAATTTTCTAATACACTGTTAAAATGTTCTCTTTTTAGTTTTTCGTAACTTTTTTTTAAATCGCCTTTGGAGCGGCTTATTATTACACTGTCTCTTTTTTTATCTGCTAAATTATAGCGTTTGGAGTAGTAAGTTTGTATGTCTTTGAGGTATGTTTTTACTGCTTTTATGTCCTTTGTTTTGATTTTAGAGAATTTTAAATGCTCTAAGCTATCTTTGTACACTACTTTTTTTTGTAGTTTTTCTTCTTTTAAGATTTCATTTTTCAGGAGTGCTAAATGTCCATTTATTTTATCTTTCCGTGCAACGGAATCTTTGTTTCTTACAACAAAATCAATACTATTTATAAGTTCGACACGCCAAAAGTCTTTTTTAAAATTGGCGTTTTCTTTTGCCCTTTGGTATTTAAAAACGGGAGACATAAAGGCATTTTCTATGTATTGATTTACTGCTAAGGCTTCATAAGCCCAGCGTGCGGTAATTATTTCGCCAAACCATGGTATTGATTCTGGCGATGAGATGTGTGGGTTTAGTTTTTCATATTTTACGATAATCCCACTCAAAATAATTTGTGGGATAAGTAGGAATGGAATGATGATATATATTGTAATTGAGGTTTTGAAGCCGTCTGAAATATTTAACCCAAGTAGGATTGAAAATGCCCATGTGCTAAAAAGTATGAGCCAATAGTCGAAAAACATGCCTTTTATTTCGAGTATCAGGTTGCCCATGAGGACGTATGTAAGTGCCTGATATGCACCTATTAAGAATAGTATTGCTACTTTTGAAATAAGGTAACTTGAGCGGCTAAGGTTAAGGAATGACTCTCGTTTTAGGATTTTTCGGTCTTTAATAATTTCTTGTGCACTGATGGTTAGCCCGATAAAAACAGCAACAATTACGGACATGAAGATATAGACTGGCAAGTTTGAATTTTCGCTTAGGGAGTATCCAAATTTGTTTTGCTCGGACATATCAAAATATTTGATAATAAAAGATAGCATACCTGCCAGAATTGGGGCTTCGAGCAAGTTTATTAGCATGTATTGTTTGTTGGCAAATTTGGAGAGTATATCTCGTTGTATAAATGTTATGGTCTGGCTTAGTCGTCCTGGTATTTTAAATAAATTGGCAGGCAGTACCTGTTCTTTTTTTATTTTTGTTGTCGTTTCTTGTTCGATATGTTTGTTGTAAAAGCTATACCATTCGGCGGGTGCGGTTTTTCGGGTTTGTGTTAGCGAGCCATATTCGTCGAGTACGCGCCCTTCTATAATGTTGAATATTTGTTCTGGGTTTACATTACCGCAGGTGTGGCATTCGCTTTCGTTCCAGTCGGCTTGTTTTATTTTGGATTTAAAATAGACGATTGCCTCAACTGGGTCTTCGTTGTAAATCATGTAGCCACCGGTGTCTAGCAGTAGGAGTTTATCGAACATCTTGAAAATGTCGGAGGAGGGCTGGTGGATGACTACAAAAATTAATTTCCCTCTAAGTGTTAGTTCTTTAAGGAGGTCTAATATTATTTCGGAATCTCTTGATGAGAGTCCTGATGTTGGTTCGTCTAGAAATAAAATGGAGGGTTCTCTTATGAGTTCTAGTGCAATATTTAGGCGTTTGCGTTGTCCTCCGCTTATTTTTTTGTTTAGGGGGCTGCCTACTTTCATGTCTTTTATACTGTACAGACCTAGGTTCATAAGTGTACGCAGGACAACTCTGTAAAGTTGTGGTTTTGTGTATCCACTAAAGCAAAGTTTGGCATTGTAGAATAGGTTTTCAAAAACGGTTAAATCTTCTATAAGTAAGTCGTCCTGCGAGACATGCCCAATAACGCCTTCAATTTTTTTAGAGTCGGAGTGTATGTCAATTCCGTTTATGGTAACTGCCCCAGTGGTGGGTATTAGGCTACCATTGAGTGTGCCAAGTAGGGTGGATTTTCCTGCCCCGCTAGCCCCCATTATCCCGATAAGGTTACCGGATTCTTGCTTGAAGTTTGTTTTGTGCAGACCGTATGCTCCATTTTTAAATCGGTAAGTTAAGTTGTTTACTTCAAAAATAATTTTGTGCTTATTTTCGTCGGCACTATATGCTCTTACAATATCGCTGTAATAAACGGCTTCTCGTTGGGTGTTGCGGATAGATGAGCCTGTGGCAAGGACGTATGCACGGTGGTTATGGATAATTTGCCCGTTGAGTTGTAGTTCGTTATCGCCTTTGTAAGTGAATATGTATAGGTTTGCAGATTCAAATCTATAGACTAAAATTTGCCCTTCGAGTAGTGGCATTTGTAGGTGCAGGGCATGTACTTTGTCATGAGAGTTGCTATTGTTGATTACTAGCATGTTTTCAAAATCGGGTACACGGGTGTCTGTATCCAATATAAAGGTGAGCAGGTTTTGATATTCTCTTGGGGTGAGGTGGAAAATTTCGGCTACTGTGGTCAGGAACTCGTATTCTTGCTCTGAGATTTCTTCGGAGGTGTTAATAAATTCGAGCAAGCGAATCAGTACTACAACTTTTTGCCGTTTTGTAATTTCGGTATTTATTTTAGTGCAAATTTTGAGTACTTTTACGGAGCTTGCAGCGATTACCGTTCTTTTTTTGTTTTTTCGTTTGCTTCTTTTTTGTAGGGCATCAAGGTATTGGTCGTATATAATAAGGTACTCGTTTACTAGTTCGGAGTTGAGTTGCCGATTTAGAAATGCCTTTACCAATTCTTTTTTACTTTCGGAATCTTCTGCTGGGCTGGCGATGATTGCAAAAAGTTGCATTAGTGCTTTTAATATATTTTCACTCATTTATTAAGGAATAGTAGTTGTTTTGGGTTTGTAAAGTTTGTTTTAAGTATAAAGCAATCAGTCATTTTTAAATCCTATTTTCATGCCTACAAAGCCTGAAAGTGGTGCTGCATTTACATCTCCATCTACAAGCCTTGCTTCGATAATGCAGTGGATGGTGGATTCAAATTTAAAATTCCAATAGGGAGAGTTATCAAAATCTGCATTTGTAAATAATTCTTTTTGGTTTTCGTCGTATAGGGTAAAAATAACTTTTTCTTTGTAATTGCCAAAGTTGAAAGCGACTCGATAAGTTGTGTTTTCGTAAAACACAATTTGGAATACTGCTGTTTCGTTTTCAGAAATTTGGGTAATATAGCGTTGCCCGTCCGAGATGAATTGGCTGTCTATTTCTCTCTGTTGCGGGCTAGGCAAGTGTTGCCCTGCACCTATTGCTGTGAAAGTGAAGAGTACTGAGATTATTATTTTTAATGCCAATTTCATTAAAGTTGAGTGCTATCTATACTTAGGTTTATTTTTGCTTTGCTCTATTATTAGGTATTGAGGCAGATGTAATTGTTTGTGTATTAGCTATTTGTATTGATATAATAAACGTCTTATGTAAATGCGGTAAATATATCTCCGCTTCTCGTGTTCTTGTTTTTATTCCAATAGTTAAAAAGAGCCTGTCTTTTTAACT
>CAMZKQ010000160.1 GCA_947311265.1 uncultured Chlorobiota bacterium
GTAATCCTTTTTCAGGTAGAAATACCCATGTTTACTCTTCTTGTCCTATCAATACTACTCTCATCAACTTTCTTTTTGATTAGAGCCTACGAAAAAAAAATAATCATCGTATACTTCTTACTCCCAGCACTCTTACTGTCAATGGCATTTACCTTTTCGGTAGATTATATTTTTAATAATGTACTAGAAGACCACCAACAAACACGAATTAATGTACTCTTCGGTATTGATGAAGACATAAAAGGCGCAGGTTACAATGTACACCAATCCAAAATAGCAATAGGCTCTGGAGGGCTTACAGGCAAAGGCTTTTTAGAAGGGACACAAACAAAACTCGACTTTGTCCCCGAGCAAGATACCGACTTTATTTTCTGCACCGTAGGGGAGGAGTGGGGCTTTGCCGGCACCGCTTCTGTAATCGTTCTTTTCCTACTTTTTATTTTACGGATATTATTTTTAGCCGAAAGGCAGCACTCTACTTTTAGCAGGGTATATGGCTATTGCGTAGCCTCAATTCTATTTTTTCATTTTGCAGTAAATATAGGAATGACCATTGGTTTAGCACCAGTTATAGGGATACCCTTGCCTTTTTTTAGCTATGGAGGCTCATCGTTATGGTCTTTTTCCATATTGCTTTTCATATTCCTTCGCCTAGATGTAAGCCGAAACGAAACCCTATAAAACAATTACTTAAGCCACCAAAATTTCCAAGCCCTCTCGGCACACCACTCCAAGCCGCCCCGAGAGGGGTACATGTATAAGTTAGAAAAGGTTATATTTTAGTTTTTTGTAAGATTAAAATAATTATGTTTTAAATTTTATTAACTTTGGCTCTTAATTTTGTTCTGAAAATTGATATTAGATATAATAAATCATTGCGAATAGGCTTATTAGCCATAAAATAACCTTTAAAAAACATGAAAATTATTATTGCAGGGGCTGGTGATGTTGGCATATACCTTGCCAAAATGCTCTACCAAGCCAAAGAGGACATTACTATAATTGATGTTGATAGCGAAAAATTAAGCTATATCGATTCGCATTTTGATTTCATGACCGTAAAAGGCTCTGCCACTTCTATAGAAGTACTAAAAAATGCAGATATTAAACGTACCTCTCTGTTTATATCGGTAACAGAGGTAGAGGAAGTAAACATTACTTCCGCAATTTTAGCAAAAAAATTAGGTGCAAAAAAAGTAATTGCAAGAATTACCAATAAAGAATATGCACAACCCGAAAACCAAAGTTATATTACTGATTTAGGCATAGATGAACTCATTTATCCAGAGCTACTGGCGAGCGACGAAATACAAAATACACTCAACCAAACAGGGGCCCAAAAATCTTACGAATTTGATAATGGCGAACTTTCGTTGTTTGAAATAAGACTCGCAGAATCCGCCCCTATTGTAGGCAAAACCCTACAAGAAGTAACCCACGACTCCGACGAATTTGATTACCGAACCGTTGCAATTACCAGAGATGGAGAAACAATAATACCCCACAGTTCAGATGTTTTTAAGGCCAACGATTTAATGTACGTCATCTGTAACCCCGAAGGCATCTCGAGGCTAATGAAGTATAGCGGGAAAGAAAAATTTGTAATCAAGGACTTAATGATAATGGGCGGTAGCCGAATAGGGAAAAAAACAGCACTCAATTGCGAGAAAAAATGCAATGTAAAACTCCTTGAAATTAGCTCTACCAAAGCCGAAATACTTACCGAAGATTTAACTAAAACCTTGGTTATAAACGGCGATGGACGAGATGCCGCCCTACTAAAAGAGGAAGGCATTATGGGCATGGACGCATTTATTGCCGTAACGGGCAATTCCGAAACCAATATTTTAGCCTGTTGGCACGCCAAAAAACTAGGGGTACGAAAGACCATTGCAGAGGTTGAAAATATGGATTATCTAGACATTGCAGAGAAAATGGGCATTGATTCCATAATCAATAAAAAATTAATTGCAGCAAGTAAAATTTACGCCCATGTAATGGCAGGGCAAATAACAAAAGTACAATGCCTTACAGGCACTTTGGCAGAAGTCCTCGAATTTGAAGTGCCAGAAAATGCAAGAATAATCCGCAAACGAATAAGGGACCATAAATTCCCAAAACAAGCCCTTATTGGAGGTGTCGTAAGGAACGGAAAAAGTTTTATCGCCAAGGGCGATAGCAAAATAATGACAGGCGACCACGTCCTTGTATTTGCCCTACCAGAAGCCATTAGTAAAGTTACAAAGTTTTTTAGATAAGCACCATGAGAGGTCAAACTTTAAATTTAAGAATAATATTAAAAGTACTCGGAAGTTTACTACTGATAGAAACTTTTTTTCTACTAGTAAGCCTTATTGTTTCGCTCGTTTACGATGAATCAGATACCAAATCCTTCCTGCTAACAACCGCTATTGCAGTCCTTACAGGCATTGTATTTAGGCTATTAAGCCTAAAATCAGACACCGCACTAGGCAAACGAGAGGGCTATATTATAGTCAGCCTAGTTTGGGTACTCTTTTCGGCCGTAGGTGCTTTACCTTTCTACCTAAGCCATGCAATACCCTCATATACAGATGCTTTCTTTGAAACCATGTCAGGATTTACCACCACAGGGGCCTCTATTCTTAACGATATTGAAGCCCTGCCCCACGGGCTACTTTTCTGGCGGAGTATAATACAATGGATGGGCGGCATGGGCATCATTGTAATGTCGCTGGCCATAATGCCAATACTTGGCATTGGCGGTATGCAACTTTTTATTGCCGAAGTGCCAGGCCCAGTACCCGACAAGCTACACCCCAGAATTAAAGAAACCGCCAAAAGACTTTGGGGCATTTACATGCTTTTTACAGCTCTTCTTGCCCTCTTACTTTTGTTCGGTGGTATGTCTTTTTTCGATGCCATTAACCATGCCTTTACTACCCTTGCCACAGGCGGATATTCCACCAAACAAGCAAGTATTGCCCACTACGATTCGGCTTATATACAATATGTTATTGCCGTTTTCATGTTTATTGCTGGCGTAAATTTTACCCTATCCTACTGGGGGCTAAAACTTAAGTTTAGTAAAATATGGAAAAATGAAGAATTTAGATACTACTTCGGATTTACCGTAGTGTTTACCGTAATTATATCAATCACACTATTTGTTACAGAACAGACCAGTGCAGAAAAAGCCTTTAGAGATGCCTTTTTCCAAGTAACCTCGCTAATGACCACAACCGGATTTGCCACCGCAGACTATCTAAAATGGGTGCCATTTTTGGGAGTAATCGCCTTCGTAATTATGTTCTTTGGCGGCTCGGCAGGCTCAACAGCAGGCGGCATTAAAATTATGCGAATTATCGTACTACTAAAAAATAGTGCTGCCGAATTTAAGCGGCTAGTACACCCCAATGCTATTATCCCGGTACGCTTCAATAACCACAATATACGTCCCGCAGTAGTCAATAATATCCTCGCATTTATTGTTATTTATATCCTTACTTTCGTGATAGGTACTGTAACAATGGCCGCCCTTGGTTACGATTTAGATACTGCAATGGGGGCAGTAATTGCCACTCTTGGCAATATTGGCCCAGGAATAGGCAAAGTAGGCCCGGCCAATAATTTTGCCTTCTTTTCCGATGCTGCAAAATGGTTTCTCTCCTTCTTAATGCTAGTAGGAAGGCTCGAAATATTTACCGTACTCCTCCTGTTTTCTCCTAGTTTTTGGAGAGGCTAATTTTTAGTCCCAAATGAAATAAGCTCGAAATTTATAATACCTTTGCTTGGCATATAATTACTCGGACAATCCACCTAAAATTCTCGAGCGGTATGAATACCCTATTTTTATAGTACAAAAAACTACCAGAAACCCTCAAATTTATTGCCAACGGCATACTACTTGGCTTAGCTTGGATTACCTTTTACAAAATATTTCGCCACAGCGAATTGATTAACCAATTTTACGAAATTGGGGTCGCCAGTTTTACCTAATTTTTGGTACAAGCCAATTCAGGGTTTCTAAATCTCCTTGGCTTTGAAACCACTTCCTACGGTAAAGTCATCAGAATAATAAACTCCCCCGGAGTGTACTTAGACAGGGGCTGCTTGGCACGCAACTTACTGGGGCTATATGTGGGTTTCATTATCGCCTATCCCGGGGCAATAAAAAAGAAATTATGGTACATTCCTTTGGGCATTTTAATTATAAATATACTTAACATTTTCCGCCTTTCAGGCTTGGCCTATTTATCCAAATTCTACCCCGAATATGTCGATTTTAACCACCACTACGGCTTTAAAATAATCGTTTTTGCTTTCATCTTACTTTTATGGTACTTTTGGGTATTTAAAATGAATGAAAAAAGCAAAGAAGAAACTCCAAATACAGACCCTAATTAAAGAGCAAAAATAAATGA
>CAMZKQ010000161.1 GCA_947311265.1 uncultured Chlorobiota bacterium
AGTGCTATTTGGCTTTATGGCAAGCTCTATGCTCGGTGGTTGCTAGTAGTAAAATTGTGATTATGATTGTTATTTTTATAAAAAATTTCATTTTAATTAGTTACCCTAATGGTATTGGTGTTCTGGTTATAACTAACAGCATAGTTGCGTAAAGGGAATTTTGAAGGCCCTTGGGTAACTGCTCCATTTAGTGTTAGTGCAAATTCGGATTTGCAACAAACCGTATCTACTGCTACAAAAACGGACTTGTTCGGGCTAACGTATCCGCAATCGGGGTCGTAGGGGCAGGCTCTATCGTAGGCAGAAAACTCATCGAAACTTCGGCGGTAAATTAAAATGCCTCGGTAGCCGCCTGTTACATTTATGAACCCGCCTGTAACGCCAATATCCTTATATTCAGGGTCGTTCAGATTAATTTGAAAATCGACATAAACGTTCGGGATTAATTCTTTTTTTTCGTTGCACGAAAAAAAACGGCTAAAATTGCAAGGATAGTAAACTTTAATTGTAATTTTGTGGTAAATATTTTATGTATTTTCATAGAAATTCAATAAATTTGCTAATCTTTTAGCCCGTTAAGCACAATTGCAGAATAAATTGCAAAGCCTAAAACTTTTATTTAAGTGTTTAAAATCTGCAAACAAAAATAATGAAATTTTTTATAAAAAAAATATTTACTACATTTATACTGCTTTCTTTTTCGTTTATTTTGCTAGCACAACAAGACACAACTGCTGTGGCAACTAATGATTCTACACAGGTGCATGAAAAAAAAGGATTTTTTAAATCCTTATTTGGCAAAAAGGATACAGAAGAAAGTAATGCAGATGAAGCTGAAACTGGAAATGCCGTGGCTGATACGTCTTCTACAAAGAAAAAAAAATGGTGCCCATTTTCTAGAAATAAAGATAATCAGGCAGACTCTTTAAACACCGATTCGCTTTCGGCGGCAGCCGATTCTGCCAAAGCAAAAAAAGAACGCAATAAACTAAAAAGACCTAAAAAGAATTTTAAAAAACTATCTTACGAAGAAATATTACTTTTGGGGCCTGACCAAAGAATTGAATACTACAAAAAAAAGAAGGAATATACAGATAAAAAACGGGCGTACAAAAATAATAAAATCAGAAAAAAATATGCCCGGAAAGAAAAACGCATAAGAAAACGCTATAATTTAACAGATGCCGATAAACGCTTATTAAACAAAGGCAAAGGGAGGCGATTAAAACCTGTTGAACAACTCAAATTTAATAAGGCTAAGAAAAAGGCATCGGCACTGACCACCAAATTGAGGGCATTAAAATTAAAAAAGCGACTTGCTATAAAAAAAAATAGCGAAAAAATGAGGAAGAAAAACAGGAAGGAATTTGAAGCATGGGAAAAACAAGATAGAAAAAGGAGAGAAAAGGAATTAAAAAACAGCAATAAAAATAACGATACTCAACCTGAAAATGACTAAATTATGGGACAACTTATAGGCTATTTAATATTTGGAGTAATCACCTTCATTATCCTTAGGCTTGCCAAAGGAAATAAGAAAAAATCAGTACCCCAAAAGTATAATACACAAAAGAAAAACTATGCCCTATCGGACATTGATAAAATGCTCGCCAATGTAGAGCAAAGTATGGAAAATACTACACAGCCGGAGGAGGAATCTAATTTAGAGAAATATGAACCACTAGAAAGAGAAATTAAAGAGGTGAAAAGTCATCATAATAAAAATTATCATAACGATAGCAGTAAACAAAGGAAAGAAGCAGTGGAAAAATCGGTTGATGAAGAACAAACTAATTTTGATTTAAAATCCGCAATTATCTACTCTTCTATCCTAAAAAGAAAAAAATTTAAATAATAATTTATTTATTCTTTGATATTCTCGTAAAAAAAACTTTACTTTGCAACGCACAAAATCAAAGGGTCCCACTCACAAGGCGGGATTCTTTTTTATTTACAAACTCGTACTATAAAGTACACAACAAACAAACTCTAAAATGGCAAAATCATACCTGACAGAAGAAGGTTATTACAAATTAAAAGCTGAAATAGAGCAGCTTGTCAGTATTGAAAGACCAAAAATTTCGCAGCAAATTGCTGATGCTAGAGACAAAGGCGACTTATCTGAAAATGCAGAATACGATGCTGCAAAAGAAGCCCAAGGGCACATGGAAGCAAAAATTGCGGTACTGCAAAGCACGCTTCGCCAATCTCAAATTATAGACCAATCAAAAATTGACACCTCGTCTGTTCAGCTTTTAAATAAGGTAAAAATTAAAAACCTTAAAAATGGAATGGAAGTTGAATATACCATTGTGCCTGTAATTGAGGCCAATATAAAAGAGAAAAAAATATCTGTGGAAACCCCAATAGCCAAAGGCTTAATGGGGAAAAAAGTAGGCGATATTGCAAAAATATCAGTCCCTTCTGGGCTTATGGAATTTGAAATTATGAACATCTCTATTTAAGCTATGGCTACAATTTTCACAAAAATTATAGAAGGCCAAATTCCTTGTTATAAAATCGCAGAAACAGACAACTGTTTTGCCTTTTTGGATATTCGCCCACTGACCAAAGGGCATACATTGGTAATCCCTAAAAAAGAAGTTGATTATTTATTCGATTTAGAAGATAAACTCACCGCAGAACTCAACATATTTGCCAAAGCAATTGCCAAAGCAATTGATAAAAGTGTTGATTGTAAGCGAGTTGGCATGCTAGTTATTGGCACAGAAGTACCACATGCACACATTCATCTTATCCCATTTAATAAAGAAACGGAGCTTAATATCAAAAATAAACCTATTGAATTGTCGGTAGAAGAGTTTAAAACAGTTGCCCAAAAAATCAGTTCAAATATAGAATAGTTTTAATCCCAATTTTTAATTTTGAAAATCTAAGATTTCTTTATATATTGTCGCTTTTAATTTACATTTAAAACTTAAAATTATGGTAAAAATTAGCAGAAAATTAGCTGGTTCAATTAGTAAAGTTTCAATACGCAAACATTTAACCTACGACCTAAAAGACTTTACAATAGAAGACTTTAAAATAAAAGGCAATGGGAAAAACAGCTGGAAAATGGTACTCGAAGTAGAAATGGATAAGTACATGGAAACTTTTTCCTTACCCACAAAAGACAAAGGCTTTGCCAGCATGACCGAAGACTCCCCGGGCTACCCAGAAGCTCTAGGAAAAAAAATTGCATCAATTATCGACTTTCATTCCGATAAATTAAAAGCCTAAAAAAAAGAGCCAACAGTGTTGGCTTTTTTTATCTTAATTTGAATAATTGAAGTTCTTTTTTTATATTTTATACAATATAAA
>CAMZKQ010000162.1 GCA_947311265.1 uncultured Chlorobiota bacterium
ATTAACGCGCTTCTTATATTCTCAAAAAAATAATTAAATTTGCAAATTAATCAGTTCAACCAAAGCCTTTTATTACACCTATAAATATATTTAATATGCCTAATATTTCTTTATACTTCCAAGTTCACCAACCATTCAGACTTCGTACTTATCGTTTTTTTGAGATAGGAGAGTACAGTAATTATTACGAAGATGTAGAGAATACTTACCAAATGCAGAAAATTGCAAAGAATTGCTACCTCCCTGCCAACCAAGTTTTATTAGGGTTAATAAAGAAGTATGGTAAGGATTTTAAAGTTACCTTTTCGATTTCGGGTACAGCACTTGAGCAATTTGAAGCTTATGCCCCCGAAGTTTTGGCTAGTTTTAAAGCCCTTGCAGATACTGGGTCGGTAGAATTTTTAGCAGAAACCTACTCCCACTCGCTAATTGCACTAGGCAGCCAAGAGGATTTTAAAAGCGATGTTGAAAAACATGCCGATAAGATAGAGGCACTTTTTGGGCAACGCCCGGAAGTCTTCCGAAATACCGAGCTTATCTACAATAATGAAATAGGCAAGTCGGTTTATGAAATGGGCTTTAAAGCAATGATTACCGAAGGGGCAAAACATATTATGGGCTGGAAAAGTTCAAACAACCTGTATTACAATGCATTAGCCCCAGAGCTAAAACTAATTCTACGCAACTTTAAGTTAAGCGATGATATTGCCTTCCGCTTTTCAAATTACGACTGGGACCAGTACCCACTCACTGCTGATAAATTTGTAGATTGGCTAAACAATACCGAAGAGGGTGCCGAAGTGATTAATCTTTTTATGGATTATGAAACTTTTGGTGAGCATCAAAGTAAAGAAGAGGGGATACTGAATTTCCTAAATAACCTGGGCGAAAAAGTAGTAAAAAGTGGTAACTTAAAGTTTATTACCCCATCAGAGGCCGCCAAAACACTACAGCCCGTAGCCTCCTTAAACGTAGAACACACCATTTCGTGGGCAGACGAGGAACGAGATACCACCGCATGGCTAGGTAACGATATGCAGGAAGACGCATTTGAAACCTTAGGTAAAATTGCCGAACAGATGCGACTTGTATCCAGACCCGAACTAAAAAGGGACTGGGCAAGGCTACAGACTAGCGACCACTTTTACTACATGAGTACCAAACAAAATGCCGATGGTACTGTACACGAATATTTTACTCCTTACAAATCGCCCTACGATGCCTTTATAAATTACATGAATGTACTTAGCGATTTTTCTATCCGAGTAGAAAAGGAGTATAAAAAAGTACAATCCAACAATAAAGAGGCAATAAAAAAAGAAATTGCAGCCTACAAAAAGCAAATTGCCAAACTCGAAAAAAAATTAGCAAAACCTTTGCCTATTGAAAAACAAAAGCCTAAAAGAAAGGCCATTGCCAAAACCAAACCAAAGGTAAAAGCAATCGTTAAAACTAAAAAAGTAGCCAAGCCAATTGCGAAAACAAAAAAAACACCTAAAGCTGCAATTAGCAAAACTAAAAAACAACCCAAAGCAATACCTCCTGTCAAAAAATCAACAAAAAATAAAAAATAATGTACTCCAAAATAAAAGATTTACTTTCCCAAGAATTACAAGACATAAAAAATGCAGGGCTATATAAAAGCGAACGCATCATAGCTTCCCCACAAGGTGCTGAAATACAACTAGACTCTGGGGAAGAGGTCATTAATTTTTGCTCCAACAATTATTTGGGGCTATCCTCGCACCCCAAAGTAATAGAGGCTGCAAAAATGCACTCGACACTTATGGCTACGGTATGTCTTCGGTACGATTTATTTGCGGAACGCAAAATTTACACAAAAAACTAGAACAACAAATTTCTGATTTTTGTGGCACAGAAGACACTATATTATATGCTGCCGCTTTTGATGCCAATGGTGGCGTTTTCGAGCCATTATTTACCAAACACGATGCCATAATTTCGGATCAGCTCAACCATGCCTCTATTATTGATGGCGTAAGGTTATGCAAAGCGGCTCGCTACCGCTACCAACATAGCAATATGGAAGAGCTTGAAAAAGCCCTAAAAATGGCACAAGCACAGCGGTTCAGAATAATAGTAACCGATGGCGTATTCTCCATGGACGGCGATATTGCAAAACTCAACGAAATTTGCGACCTTGCCGACAAGTACGACGCTCTTGTTATGGTTGATGATAGCCACGCCTCGGGTTTCATTGGCAAAACGGGAAGAGGCACACATGAATATCATAATGTAATAAACCGGGTAGATATTATTACAAGCACCTTGGGCAAAGCCCTTGGCGGTGCAATGGGCGGATTTACATCGGGCAAAAAAGAAATTATTGATATGCTTCGCCAACGCTCTCGCCCTTACTTATTTTCCAATTCGTTAGCCCCAGTTATTGCTGGTGCAGCATCTGAGGTATTTAGTTTACTAAGTAACTCTACCGAACTAAGGGATAAGGTAATAGAAAATGCAATTTATTTTAAAGAACGCTTAGGGCAAGCTGGTTTTGTACTCAAACCCTCCGATTCTGCCATTGTTGCTTTGATGCTTTTTAATGCCAAATTATCGCAAGATTTTGCAGCAAAACTTCTAAAAGAAGGCATTTACGTTATTGGCTTCTACTACCCAGTTGTAGGCAAAGGGCAAGCCCGTATCCGCATACAACTATCGGCAGCACATAGCCGCTCGCATTTAGATAAAGCCATAACCGCCTTCATTAAAATAGGCGAAGAATTTAGCATACTTGGGAAATCAAAAGAACAAATTATAGAAATGTACGGGGAGTAAAACCTGAGATATAGTTATGTCTAATTATAAAATATAACAATGCTTTTTAAAATGCTGTTCTAGTTACTAATAAGATATAGCATCCACTAATTTAGCGTTTTATTTTTTATTTTTTAAATTTGTTTTACTTTTGCATCTTAATATGAAACTTATAATTCAAATCCCTTGTTACAACGAGGCAGACTCTTTACCTATCACTGTTGCGGACTTACCGACAAAGATTGAGGGAATTGATATTATTGAAACTCTAATTATAAATGATGGAAGCAAGGACCAGACATTGAAAGTAGCTAAATCCTTGGGGATAAATCACATTGTTAATTTCCGAGGAAATAGGGGGCTTGCTAAGGCTTTTGAGGCAGGTATTAATGAGTGTCTCCGCCAAGGTGCAGATATTATAGTAAATACAGATGCAGATAACCAGTATTACGGCCCAGATATTGCTAAACTCGTAGCACCTATTGTAAGAGGCGAGGCCGATGTTGTTGTAGGCGATAGGCAGACCAATAAAATTAAGCATTTTTCGGGAATGAAAAAGTTGCTTCAAAAAGCTGGTAGCTATGCCGTAAGGCGACTATCTAAAACAGATATTCAAGATGCGGTAAGTGGATTTCGAGCTTTTAGTCGGGAAACTGCAATGAAACTCAATATTGTTACTGATTTTTCATACACTATTGAAAACATTATTCAACTGGGTTACTTAAAAGTAAAAATAATTTCAGTCCCAATAAGGACCAACTCTAAGCTCCGAGACTCACGGTTATTCAAAAGTATTCCCAGTTTTATAAGGCTTCAACTAACGACCCTTTTAAGGGTTTATTCTAATTATAAATCTTTAAAATTCTTTACAGTAGCAGGAATACTTATTATGATTCCTGGTATTATAGGTTTTTTTAGGTTCATCTATTTTTATTTAACTGTTGGTGGCGAAGGGCATATACAATCTTTGATATTTTCAACAGTACTTTTAAATGTAGGCTTTTTAGTGGTTATATTTGGCTTGATTGCTGATTTAGTTACAACAAATAGGAAATTATTAGAAAAAATTTTAGAACATAATAAAAAAGACCAGTGGGAGAAAAAATCATAACAGGCAATTATTTCAATAAGTACAATACAAAAAATCCGATATATAGGAAGCTGATGAATAACTTTTCATCTCATTTTATTGAAATTATAAAATCGCAACAACTCCCTTCTTTAAATATCCTTGAAACAGGGTGTGGAGAAGGGCATTTAGCAAACATTTTAATTTCAGAGTTAGACAATGTAACTTACCAAGGGTTTGATATTGATAATGAGATTGTACAAATTGCGTTAGCAAACAGCAAGGACAAAAATATAGAGGTTGGCTCGATTTACGACTTATCCAAGTATCAAGACCAAGAGTTTAATTTTGTTATTACCTCGGAAGTTATGGAACACCTAGAAAGACCAGAAGAAGCTCTAACGGAGCTTCAAAAACTCAAGGCTAAATACTTCCTGCTTTCTGTTCCAAACGAACCCATTTGGCGTATCTTAAACTTAATACGATTAAATTATGTAAGAGATTTAGGCAACACCCCTGGTCATATACAGCATTGGAGCAAATCTAGTTTTAAGCACCTTTTATCTAATTACTTTGAGGTAATAGAGTTTAGAGGGGTATTCCCTTGGTCAATGGCACTTTGTAAAAAGAAATGACTCCTAAAACGATTGTATTAATAAAATAGAACTCACAAGATGGTATTTCTATTTACAAACAAATTTATCCAGAACTATATTTTTAGAACAGAACTGAGCAAGCTAATGAAATCTGCATTTTTAAAATCAAATTTTTTTAAAGCCTTAGCCTCAATTCTGCTTACCGCCCTCAGTCTTTTTTTCATTATTAAATATATTGATTTTAATTTATTCTTATCCAACCTAAAAAAAATAGACCCTTTGTATCTTGTATTGGGTTCATTCTCTTTACTTGTAAGTTACTACTTTAGGGTGCTACGGTACGAAGAAATTTTAAATTTAAAAGGCAATAAAGCTAAGCTATTTTCTGTTTCAGCAATACATTATTTCGTAAATAAAGCCTTGCCAGCCAAAACAGGAGAATTGTCGCTACCAATACTACTAAAGAAACACTTGGATTTTAACTACAAAGAAGGCATTACTGCCCTTCTATTTGTTAGGGTTCTTGATTTTTTTGCCATGTTACTCTTATTATTATTAGCATCATTTTATGTAGAAACACTTTACTTTAATAAGCTGTGGATATCTATAAGTACAGTTGTAGCACTTCTAACTCTACTTTTAAGTTGGATCTTTCTGGATAAGGTATTTACATTTTTAGTGCAATATCTTGAAAAACTTAACCAAGGAAGGTTACAAAAACTCAGTAAAAAGCTAAGCGAACTGTTTATATTTATCAAATCATATAAATCTAAAACAAAACACAGTACTGCACTCAAAGCTCTACTTATTTCTGTACTAAATTGGGTTGCTATTTACTTTTATTATTATTTTATTATTAAATCATTCCACTTTAGCCAGAGCTATTTGGAAACCGTTTTTGCTAGCTCCATCTCTAACTTCACATTTATGCTACCTATAAATGCCGTTGGTAATATTGGCCCTTTTGAGGGGGCTTGGGCAATTGGTTTTCATTTGATTGGGGTGGACAAAGATATTTCCGTTCCTATTGGTTTATTTTCTAACATTTATGCTACTCTATATACCGCAGTCCTTGCCCTTATAGGCTTTATTATTCTAAAATACGCTGCTCCTTTCCAGCATAACAATACAACACTAAAAGATGAAACAATTAAAACTCATTAGCCTAATAACATGCTCTTGCATTCTCCTTTTAAGTTGCGAGCAGCCGAAAACAAAATTACCACCTAGTGATTTTGTATATCTTCAAAATGGGAAATTTCAATTAAACAAAAAGCCATTTTCCCCTCTAATGCTAAACTATGCCATTAGCCTTCGTGAAATTGAGGATACATATACTGCTGCCCCAATAAAAGACTATGAAAACCCTAAACTCTTTGAAGGGCAAACTGTTGATAGTAGCTTACAGGTTTTAAGAGGGCACTTTGAGTTAATTAAAGAGCTCGGGTTTAACTCCATAAGGCTGATTGGCTTTAATAAAATTTCAGGGGGTGAAAACCCAACTATTGATACCTACACCCCAAAGTATAAGGCACTAAAACTAGATAAAAATTACCACAAAATATTTAACTGTATGCAAGAGGTGCTTGATGCTGCGGCAGCTTGCAACCTAAAAGTTATGGTCTTACTAAATGCTCCTATCGACAATACCCCCTTAGAGGATTTCACAAGTGCACTGCTGCTTCACTTTCAAAACAACTCGACTATTTTTTCTTATGATTTCATTAACGAGCCCCTCTATTTTGACAACCATGACTTGCCGCCTGGTAAAAAATCCCGCTCAAAAACATCTGCATTGAAAATTGTTAAACACTGGAAAAGTTTAATGACCGAAAATGCACCCAACCAGTTAATGACTATTGGCTTTTCAGAGCCTATTGAAGTGTTTGAATGGGACCCCTCAATTCTTCCAGTTGATTTTGTAGCATTTCATACTTACCACCCCCTTAGGGCCCCTAATGAGATCTATTGGTACAGCCAATTTATAAAGAAACCTTGGATTATTGGAGAGACCTCCCTACCTGCCGACAACGACTCAATATCCTACAAAGAACAGCACCAATTCTTAATAGAGGTGTACAAACGGGTGGTTAATTGTGGCGGTTTAGGGCTTGGCTGGTGGTCTTTTCAAGACGTTAGCTGGGGGGGCTATGAGCACGATTACACGAGCATTATGAACCACGAAGGGACGACAAAAACCAAAACAGGTAACTATACAATAAAGGGGGGGTTAAAGCCTGTTGCAAAAGAATTTATTAAGCTAAAGAACTACCAGCCAACCAAAATATGTGATTGTAGTACTAATTATTACAATATGCTAGGGTATAATAATTATGTACTGACAGGTAAAATTATAGACAGTTCCTCCAAACAAGGCATTGCAGGGGCAGTTATTAGGGGGTGGAATAAGTCCTGGAAAGTAGGGGCAAATACTTTTTCTAACGAAAAAGGAGAATTTTCCATGTACTCTAATGACCCATTTTACCATTTTGTATTTCTGCACCAGGCAAGAGTGTCATAAAATTTAAGAACAATCAAACCTATACCCTAGCCGACAGTAGCCATATACTAACAGAGACCGATTTACAAAATAAGTTATTAGAGTATCATTCCATCTCATACACCCCTTTTATTACAGACTCTACCTTATTAGATTCTAGTTTTTCAACCAACTATGATAAAGAATACATTTTTAATTTTAGACCTAACTTGTTTAATCAAGCATTTTTTAAAGCAGACATTGGTACACTTGAGTTAGAAACAATTAACTAAATAAGCTCATTTCAAATTCCTCCTCTTAAACTATTACAATATGAAACTAAGAATAGAAAACGGTATTTTTATAATAGTAAGTGCTGTATTACTTTGTTTTTTAGCATTATATAATCGGTTTCCCCTTGTCTTTTGGGATTCTGGTACTTATTTAATTATGGGCTTCGAAAATGAGTTAAGAATGGAACGTCCTATTTTTTATGCTTTTTTCATAAAGCTAATTAGCCTAAAAGAGTCCCTATGGTTTGTTGTCTTTTCGCAAGGTCTAATTTTATCGTCCATTATCTATATTTACTTTAAAAAATTCATTAAAGAAAGGGAAAAACGAAATAAATACTTCCTTATATATGTTACCCTTATTACTTTTTTAACTGGGGCTTCATTCTACACTAGCAGAATAATGCCAGATGCTTTCACCCCTGTATTTATACTTTCCTTTGGGCTTCTTTTTTTTATAAAACAATTATCTAGATTCGAATATATATACATCTCTTTTATCCTTGTTCTAAGTACAATAGTTCATAATACCCACCAAATGATGTATCTTATTTTCATGGCTATCTCTGTGGCTTTGTACCTAATATATAAGTTAAAAAAAGTGCAGCTAGTCCTCCCCAGAAGGTTAATTTTACTTTCCGGTTTACTTTTAATATCATATACAGCACCGCAGTTTGCATCACTAAAGTACCGAGGTAAGTTTGAATCCTACAAAGGCTCGCATGTTTTTATGATGAACCGCCTTATAAGTACCGGGATTTTACAAGATTATTTAAAAGATAACTGTGATGCAAGTAAGTACTCGCTATGCAAATACCAAGACCAAATAAATACCTCTTCTATGTGGGACAAAAAAAATAGCCCCCTATATAAAGATGGTGGCTGGGAGGGGACTAAAACCAAATATACTGCTTTAATCAAAGATATTTTAACACAGCCTAAATACTTAACAAAATACATCATAAAATCTTCCGAAGCCTCCATTAGCCAATTTTTTTACTTTGATATACAAAAAGACAGAGATTATGGTAAAGGTACATTTGTGCATACAGCAATGAATAAGTACTTTCACGACTATATGTCGTACTTCAATCAATCCCTACAAAACCAAAAACGTTTTAATATCATAGAAAATATAAACAGCTACCAGCGGTTATTTATAATACTATCATTACTATCTACCCTCCTGTTATTACTTAATAATAATAAATTCAAAGCTTTGCCTAGCGAAAGTAAGTTTATTTTCATCTTCTTTTTTCTAAGCATTTCTCTAAACGCCACAATGGCTGGCTTCTTCTCTGAGGTTAGGTTTAGGTATCAGGGGAGGATTGTATG
>CAMZKQ010000163.1 GCA_947311265.1 uncultured Chlorobiota bacterium
AGTCGGTAAAAGGATTTATGTATTTTTCTTTAAATTGGTTCATTTATCACAAAATTACAACAATTTTTCTTACGTGCAATTTTTTTTACCTTATAATAAGGGGGGGGGACGGCTTTGCTTAAAACCTGCTCTATAACATAAAAATAAGTTTTGCAAATCGTGTTTTTTTTTGCAGTTTTGCAGCGTTGAAATTCGTACGATATATTCAATTTAAACTCAATTATTTTTAACAAAAAACAAATTAAACGACGAAAAATTTCAAACAACCCATTGCCGTTTTGGCAATTATTACGTTCTTTGCAATGGGAGCTTTTAGCGGGTGCGGTGAGCAGGAAAAATAGAAAGAGGCTGATAAAACAGACTTACTAATGTTTAAGAATACTGCTGACAAGTCAAACCCTGCAATTGTTTTGAGACTTTGGAAAAGAAGTAGGAATTGCTTTGGAGGCTTAGGCATCTGCTTTGTGGATAAGCATAAACCAAAGCCTGTTTTTAAATCTGTAATTACAGATAATAGGGATGAAGTTGTTGTTTCTATTTTACCTGATAATAAGTTCATTGTCTTGGAATTTAGCTCCGATGTTTCTGGTTTTTCTTCCGACGAATTACAGTTTGCAGTTGAAGATACTTTGTCGACCGATTTGGAGGAATCCACGGTAATTATACCGCAAGGGGTTTATGAATTTGATAAATCAATCGGGAAATGGGGCGGTTACCAAATACCTCTAAACCTTAATTAAGAAATTTAAAACCTATTTCTTAAATATTTAGGAAATAGGTTTTAAAGCATTGAAAATGAAAAGTATATTAAAAGTAGCAGGGGTGCTTGTTATTCTTACCGGGTTATCTTGCGGAACTTATATTAACCCAGTCTATAATAAACTTCCAGAAGAGGAAAAAGTAGAGCTGTACCCAGATAACTATAAGCTGGCAAAACGAAAAAAGAAACCTTTTGTTTATGTGGTTAATGCCACAGAATTACTTAGTATAATTAAAAAAAAAGCTTCCCGTTTTTCTTTAATTGTTTTATATGCCACATGGTGTAGCCCTTGCCGAAAAAATATACCGCAGATACTTAGCTATATGGATAAAAAACCTGAAATAGCTGTTTTTTTTGTAAGCTCCTCTGACTGGATTGAAATAAATAATATCAGAGAATACTGGAAAAGTAAGAATTTTTATGGAACAACTTATATATTAGATATTTACAATGATAGATATAAAAATAGACTAATGATAGGCGAAAAAAAACGAGCCGAAAGAATGCTAAATGAACTATGCCCTGATTGCGGAGAGGAAATAGGTGGCTACCCTACATATTTGCTATTTAACAACGAATACAGAATTGTATTAAAAGAGACGGGTGGCAATATTATTAATAAAATTGATAGCATATTAAGTAAAGAATAGCGACACTGCCTCATAACATAAAAATAAATTCATTTTTTAACACTTTTAATTATTTTCTCATAAAAAAATTATCTTATTTTGCAACGCTTGCAGTAACTACACCCTCTACAACGAAATAGGGACTTCGAGTAAAAACTTATTTGTAGAAAACAAAGAAGAAAATATTTCTAAAGGCAGAGATATTGAATTTACAAAAACTGTTGATTTTAGCATGCATCATTTCTCTTGCTCCGGGGAGGGGGATACTTGTGAAGTTATTATTAGCGATGATGGTGGTGTTACAATAATGTTTTAAAGTAAATTTTGTGGGTTACATGCTTTAAATGTAACCCACATTTTATAAAAATAGAATTTTAAGTTATGAAAGTAAGGCTATCAGTAATATTGTTAATACCTTTTGTTTTATTTAGTTCGTGCAGAACAGCTCAAATTAAAGAACATCAACTAAAAGAGCTAAGTTTCGAGCATGTTCGGGATATTGAAATCATTAACCCGCCTTTTATGAAAAGTGGTTTTGCTATTACTTCATATCATAAAACAGCATCAGCGGAGTCTTTGTGGCTAAGTACCAATAAAGGAAACCTTTTTGGGTATGATTTAAAAACAGGAAAGGAAATCGGCAAAATTACACTTAATGATGCCAAGCTAATGAGCTTTAATTATAAAAGTGAAGATTCTATTTTTGTTTTTTACAACGCAGGGCATAATCCTGAATACAGGCACGACAGTGTTCTCCTTAGAATAAATGCAAAAGGAGATATTTTACAGGACTACTCCTTTAAAGCAACCCCTGCACTCTGCTGCGAGAGAGAAATGAATAGGGCAACACAATACTATTCGTACCTCCGTTTTCAGGAGGTGAAAGTTGAGGATAATAACCTTTTTGTTCTATTTGGGAAACTCAACTCTGCTAATAATACTAACAATGCTCCAATCTCTGGTCATTTTGATATAACCACAGGGCAGTATTATGAGCATAAAGGGGTTGATTACCCATTTTATGAAGCTAAACATTATCCAAATAGCTATTCAAGTGTGCATATTGAATTAACCCCAGAAGGAAATGCATTATATGGCTTTGCCTACACGCCTTCAATTTTAGAGTATGATTTAAAATTAAAGACAACCATTTTACACCCTGTTCAATCTGTATTGGCGGATACGGTTTACCCTGCAAAACAAGAGGTGAAAAACGAATTTAATTTTGCTCAGCCAAAATACTCACACCTTTACTATGATAAATACAAAGGTCAAATTTTACGATTCGTACAGCAGCCAGAAAAACTTTACGGTAAATTCTTTTACACCGTAGTGCTTATGGACAATAAATTTAGAACTGTGGCAGAGGGCTTTTTCCCTGAATTACTATCTCCTTCAGACTGTTTCTTTACAGAAAAGTATTTGATTTCTTACAATCATAAAAAAACAGTTCTGTCGAAAAATAAACTTATTTTTTCTGTTTACAGAATTAAATTAGAGGGAAGTACTCCAAAAGTGTTAAAAAGAAAACTTAAAAAGCATGAAATAAAAAAAGAGGGTGGAGGAGATTATATAGACTTCATAAAGGAGTATAAGTATAATACAAGCCCCAATAATAACTTTGCCATTGTTGCGATACCTTACGATAGAAGTTGCCCTACTTGTGTGGCTGAAACATTTAAGTTTTTCGGGATAAATAAAGAAGCCATGAAAGGACTGGGTATGTCTTTGCTCGTATCAGGGCAGCGTCAGGAACAGATTTTATACGAGATGAAGGAGGCAGAAATTTTGCCAGACAGCAATGTTATTTTTCTTGATTTAGCAGATAACTATATGAAATACCATCATAAAAAGTTTGACATTTACAACCCTCGACTTACAATAGTAAAAAACGGAAAAATTGTACATGACAAAGTTTACAACCCTTCTGAAATGATAAAAATGCAAGAAAAAATGAGAGATTTTAGACTGGAACAGAAAGCCCTGCTAGAAAAATAGAAACGAATAAAAGAGAATAAAAAAGCAAGCTGTTGGGCTTGCTTTTTTTGCTTACAAGCCTGCAAGTAAATTATCAATCCAAGGGATTGATAATGTGGTATGCCCCAAAATGAGAAGCAGTATAAAAACAATAAAAGCAATTTTTATACTCATCTTTTCGTTTGGGTTTTCAAAAAAGAAAGCAAAAAGAAACGCACCAGGCAGGGCTGCAATAAGCAAAATTTCGTACGATACTGCGGGGGATACTATAAAAATAAATATTGAAACAAGACCTATAAGTAAGAAAAACGAATTTTTTTTTCTTACCTCTAAATTTAACTTCTGTATAACTTTAATGTACTTAAAGCTTGCAAAAATAGAAAATATTGAAATGCCAATAATTGAAATTATTTTATTGAGGTGTAAATCTTTGTGAGTATTGCTAAAAGCAAGTTGCTCGAAAAAAGAGAAATCAATACTATCTAAAATTAAAAATTCTAGTGAGTAGAGTATAAAAAAAGGGGTAAATAAACCTATAATTGAAGCTACAATTTCTCGCCCAGAAATACTCCGAACTGTAAAGTAGGAAAAAAATATCAGTAAAGAAAAAGGAAAAATATTGCTGTAAAATAAAGTGCCTATGGAAATAAGCAGGCCTGAATTAAAATATTTTTTAGGTGCAATTTCTGGCTTTGGGGCATTTATAATGCTATACACTGCGGCAAAAAGAAAGGCTGCTCCTGCCAAAAGACTTATTAATACAGTACTTGAAGGAATTAAACTAATTAAAAAAAAAGTAAAAAAGGCAGGCAGAAAATTTTTTTTTCCTGTAATCCCAAACTTTGCATTTATGGCTGTTATTTGAAATGTTAGGATTAAAGTAAGCCCCATGCCTATTGCCGAAAGTGCCCAGTAACTTTTATTAACCAAGAGGTTTTTGAAAAAAAAGTGGGATAAGAAGGGCAAGTTTTCAATATTACTAAAATCAAAATTGCCGTAGCCAGTTTCAAGTTGTAATAATACAACCAAAAAAAGGATTAAAAGTAATACCAAAGGGCTATTTTGTTTTAATAATCTGAGCATTTACATTGTTTCTTTAAAGACCTTACAAAATTAGCATAAAAAGTGGGACAAGGAAAGTAAAAATTAAAATAGTAAAGTAAACTTTGAACTTTCGTAATGTTTACCTAAATTGCGAAAATGTTTTCTAGTGAAAAAATAGGATTATACAAAAACTGCACAGAATTTGTATAATAAAATAGAACCAACTAAAAATACATAAGCTATTAACCCAAAATTATAAATTTAGTAGAGTAGAGCATAAATGTTCGGAAAGCAAGAAAATGACATAAACGTTTTTGTATCCGACGTATCAGAAGAAGTACAGCCAATGAGAAAAATGCTGAACAAAATACTGGTACGTGCAGGGGTAAACCTACTGTACCCTAATGTGGCAGGAATAGATATGCCAAAACTTAAGCCTGAAGTCCTCGGTAACTTTAATTTTGCCGATTGCTCCATACACCTACTAGGGCACAGCTACGGCAATGGCAGTGCAAACGGAAAATCACTAAGCGAAGAGCAATTCGATATTGCAAAAGCTAAACTAAAAAACAACGATTTTAAAATCTTTGTTTGGTATCCAGAAAATGCAATAAATAAAACTCTCGACGAAAATCAAGAAATTTTTATTAACAAAGTCCGGAATAATATTTCGGGTAATATGGTCTTCTCCGACAACCTATCTCCCATTATCTTTGTCGAAGATGTACTCTCGGTAATGAAAAACAGAGAGCAAAAAACGTATGAGATAAACGCCACCGAAATTTATTTTATATACAACCAAATCGACCAAGAGGAAGCCGATGACATTACAGACCTCCTTAGTAGCATCGCCGATATTGAAAAACTAAACGTAGTACAAAATTCCGACGAAGACTACTCCGAGCTAGTGGCTGCACAAATGAAAGAATCTAAACTTACAGTTGTTTACTTTAAAAAAACGGCAGATTGGGCAGTCCCTTTTGTACAGCAAATCTGGAAAAAAATAGGCGGTGCATCATCGGGTAATCAAATATTAATGATTGGCGATGCCAATACTCCCGAGAATGCCGAAAAAACATTGAGTTTGCCCAATGTTGAATCCCGCATTATCTCCGGAGAACTTATACCACTAGAAATAAAAGTATTATTTGACCGAATTAATAACGATGAGTAAATTATCCTGCCCATACCCAG
>CAMZKQ010000164.1 GCA_947311265.1 uncultured Chlorobiota bacterium
ATTTTGCATATTTTTGGCAATACTATTTGGCATTATTGCATTTTTTGCCCTGCAAAATAAGGAAGCCGTTTTTTCCAATACTGCCAGCCGGCAGATTGAGCAGGAGGTACTACAATTTAGCGAAATGCTAAAAATCCATAATAAAAATAATAGGCTTAAAACCATTGTTACCGATAGGGTTTTAAACAAAATGTTTGCCGATTCCAGAGAAATTACAGAATCTGAATCGGACACTTTTACCGTTTTGGGAGTGATACAAAAATCGGGTATACCCACTTACTTTAGCCCAAAAAAGTTTTACTTGGGCAACAAAGAGCTATTTAAAAACACCCAATTCCCGCAAGAAATAAGGCGTATAACTGACTCTTATATAAGCATTTGGCAAAAAATTGATGGCGGTTACTTACGCATTACCTCTAACCTGCCCGAAGCAAAAGCCGAAGGGGCTTTGCCTGTTTTTATTTATAACTCAAACCAAATAGTCCAAAAAGCAGAGCGGGGCGAAAGTATTAGCCTAAATGAAAACGCTAAGCACGACAGATTACTCTCTATATATTCCCCCATTTTTATTGAAGGAGAGGTAAAAGGTATTGTTCAAATATCTGTAAATGAGGGTACTGTGATACTCCTTAATAAACTGTTTATAAAAAAAGACATTTACAAAAATGGCTTCCCGTTTTACACCAATCAATACGGTAAGCCCTATATTAAGAATGGTTTGCAAAAGAATTTTGGAGAAACTGCTGCCTTCCTAAGAATGAAACTCAATAAAGGGAAAGTCTCAAAAATCCCCCATCGAATTACCAAGGGGGAAAAGCAAATTTCGGGTTATATTTTCCCTTTTTACAGTAAAGATGTAAATGGGTACATTGGCATATTTTTGCCCGAAAAAGATTTGCTTACAGAGTATAATCAATTCAAAACAAGCACTTTACTAACACTGTTTTTTACATATATTATTATTTGTATCCCTGTATTTTTTGTTTTTAGGCGTAATTTTAAATTTAATACTTTCATAAAAAAAACAACAGCAAAAATCGCCAAAGGCGAGCTACCACAATTCAACTTTGAAAGCACTAGTGGGCAACAAACAGAGATACTTACCAACCTTAAATTAATTGTACAACGCAACTCCTCCGTTGTTAAACACCTCCATGAATTAAGGCATCAAAATTTCACACAAAAGCTAAGTCATCTGGGTAAAAATGACACACTAAATCAAGAATTGCTGCTTTTAAAAGAGTTACTAATGAGCCAGAAAAGTGAAACTGAACACATTACACTTCGAGATGAAATTAGAAATAAAATACTTCTTGGCACTGAAAAAATAACAGACATTCTTTATTACACCACCGATATTGAAGATATGTCGTATAAAATAATAAGCACAATAGTAACATTTTTAGATTTAAGCCAAGGAGGTATTTTCTTTATTTCGGAAAACAAAGAGGGCGAAAAAATGCTGGATATGAAAGCCAGTTATGCCTACAGCAAAAAAAGAATTGCAGACCATTCAGTACCTATAAAAACAGGGCTTACAGGCAGGTGCGTACTAGAGAGAAAAAGTATTTACCTGACAGAAATACCCGAAGATTATACCCGAATCGAATCTGGATTTGGCGATGCACCACCCAATAATATTGCCATTATACCACTTATTTTTAATAAACAAGTTTATGGGGTGATAGAAGTGGCTGGCTATGATAAAATTGAACCCTACATGATTGATTTTATTGAGAAATCAGGGGAAAATATAGCCTCTACTTTTGCAAGTATAGAAGGCGGAATAATTACAGAAAAAGTACTTCTAAAAACCCGCCAACAATCCACCTCCATGCAGCTTCGAGAAGAGGTGCTACTGAAAAAGATCAAAGCGATGAGCCGTGAGAAGAAAAAAACAAATGAAAAAATATTGATTGCCTCGTCCGTTTCAGATGCCCTACAATCGGCGGCCTATTCTACAGAATATGATATGGACGGCAAAGTGTTGAGTATCAGCCCAAAACTAGCAGAATTATTAAATATAGATGACGCTGATATAGTAGGCAAAAATCATCGGCAAATTACCCTACAAGATACAAACTCTGAAAAATATAAAGCCATTTGGGACAACTTAGCAGAAGGTAATTCTCAAAATTTTGTTGAAGAAATTTCGGTAGAAAAAGGCACAAAGCACTTGCTAAGCCAAACTTTTACACCACTAAAAAATAAAGCGAACAAAGTGTTTAGAGTATTTTCAATTTCGTTTGACCTTTCTGGCGAACTAAAAGCTAGGCGTGAAATTGTAGAAAAACTCAAAAACCTTTCTAGCAAAGAAGTTACTTTAAAACAAGAAATTGAAACGTTTAAAACTCAAAAGCAACTGGCAGATATTACACAAAAAGCATTAAATTCTTTTGTTAGCTCCATCGACCGTGCCTTCTTGCGGATTGATTATTCCCCAAAAGGAACCGTTATGGAGGTGAACCCTAAATTTACACAAGTAACAGGATATACAAAAAAAGAACTACTTGGCACAAACGTAAAAAATGATATTCCGAAAGAAGATATTGACCGCTTTAATACGACATGGAAAAAGGTGCTACAAGGTAAAATTATGAATGAAATAATTTATATTACTGCAAAAAATGGTGCTAAAATTAAGCTCCTAAAATCAGACATTCCGCTGATTAACCAAGAGGGGGTAACCGAAAAGGTGCTGTTCGTGGCCATTGATATTACTGATGCCAATTTGTAAAATATCTAGGCAGGCAATTTTAATACTGTTTTTTTAGTTGTAATAAAAAAGTAAGGACAGCAAACCAACCTTTTACTCTAAACTGCATCTATTATAAATAAAAGCCTTTTTAACTTTGAGTATCTCCCAAAATATAAATGAAGAAGATTTAATTTTAGAATGTATTGGCGGCAGCCGAGCACATCAGGAATTTTTATACCGAAAATTTGCAGACAAGATGTTTTCGGTAAGCAAATCCTACTGCGATAATGAAACTGACGCTTGCGATATTCTACAAATGGGCTTTATAAAAGTGTTCAGAAATTTGGATAACTTTAAATTCAAAGGCTCATTTGAAGGCTGGATAAGACGCATTATTGTAAACACCGCTTTTGAAC
>CAMZKQ010000165.1 GCA_947311265.1 uncultured Chlorobiota bacterium
AAAAATAATAAAACAATAAAGGCACTCCATCCTAAATAAAAAAATCCCCAGCTAAAATTGTGCTGGGGATTTTTTTGTAACTTGTGCCTAACAACCGCCTTCCTCTTCCATTTCTTTTTTCTTTTTTTTGATTACCGGAAGTGTTGTTACTTTTATTTGCTTATTAGCTTGCTTACTGCCTGCTTTCTTTAAAGAAGGCAACTCGCCTTTTACCATTGGGTAATTTAGAGAATGCTTGTTTATATCGAAATAATGCCCCATTTTTTTGCTTTTTAATGTATTGTACATCATTGCGTTAGCTCCATATTTTACGGCTTTTACGTTATACCCTAAGACGTTGAGATAGGCGGTTGTAAAAGCGGCATTTTGCCCTGTGTAGCAGTACAAAGCGATAGCTTTGTTGGTGGGCAAAGTAGCGAGCATGCTTTCTTTGGTTAATGATTTTTTTGGGGTATATTGCATCGCTCCTGGGATATGTGCAATATCGTAATGTTCTTTTTTCCAGTAATTTACAATATAAAATTTTGATAAATCTTCAAATACCTTTTTGGCAGATACCTTAAATTTTTTCTCTGTTAATAAGCGTTGGGCTTGTGCCTCCAAAATAGCATAGCCCGTTTTTTTGCCCGTATTTATTGTAGGAAAAGGATTTTGCTGCCCAACGGGTACTTCCTCGGTAGTCATTTGCGATGCAAAATTGTTGGATATATTTTTGTCCCATCTTTTTTTTGCATACGCTTTATCCCATGCACACATGCCCCATTTCATAGCGTAAACATTTTCATAACCAAGTAGTTGCAACATTCCTGCGGCATAGGAGGCCAAGTGGTTGGTGTTGCATACTAGAACTACTTTTTCGTAGTTATTAGCTGTTATTTCATTCTTCATGTAGGCAATAAGTTTATCCGAAGGCACATTTACTGCACCATCAATATGCCCAGCAACGTATAGCTTCTTTTTGCGTAAATCTATGATATGAAATTTACTTAGCCCTGCTTTTACTTTTTCGGCAGAAATTAAGGTGGGTACTTTTTTAGAATTAATTACATTCCCCGATTTTTCAAGAAAATTGAGTAGTACTTCCGATTCATTTACGGCTTTCTGATTAGGGTTAATCTCCTTCTTTGCTGTTGCATTCTCGCCAGAACTGCAAGACGAAAAAAGGGCTGCCAAAAATAAGGCGATTAGTAATTGCGTGTTTCTCTTTTTCATATTATTTAAATTTAAAATGTGATACAAAAATAGGACAAGCAAAATATTGTATTTATGCTGTTAGGCATTAAATGCAATAAAATTAGAAAAAAAATGACACTTTATTTCTTTGAAAAGCTGACTAAAATCAATTACATTTGCAAGATGAACCCTAGATTACTGGGGTAAATTAAAATAAGCGAATTGAACTTTCCATTTTTTATAGCAAAACGCATTAGCTTTTCGCAAGAAAGCAAAAAGAATATTTCGGCTTCGGTACTAAGGCTTACCACTGGTGCTGTGGCACTTGGGGTGGCAATCATGATTATTTCAATGTCTATTGTTACCGGGTTTCAGAACGAAATTCATAGAAAAATTGTTGGCTTTATGGCACATATTACTGTGCATAATTTGGATATGAATTTTACCCGAGAAACTAAGCCTGTTTTTAAAAACCAGCCATTTTATCCCAATATTACGAAGCTCAAAGGCATTCGGCACATTCAGGTTTATGCTACAAAGCCAGCAATTATTAAAACTAACAATGAAATCCAAGGCATTGTAATGAAAGGTATTGCCTCAGATTTTGATTGGACTTTTTTAGAAGAGAATATAATTCAGGGCAAGAAATTTAAGGTCTCAAAAGATGAGAAAACAAAAAAAATACTTATTTCTAAATATATTGCGGATTTACTAGAGCTTAAAGTAGGGCAAAAGTTGATTGTGTATTTTGTACAAACCGGCAAAGGGGCGGGAACAAAGCAACCCCACCCCCGAGATTTCCGTATTTCAGGAATTTATGAAACAGGCTTTGAAGATTTTGATAAAAATTTTATTTTTTGTGATATAAAACACATCCAAAAAATCCAGAAATGTGATAAAAAAAATGAACAAGTAAGTGGTTTTGAAATTTTTATTGATGATTTTGATAAGCTTAAAGAAATGACCGAGCTTGTACAATTTGAGGTACTAAGTGTTATTGCCGATGATGGCTCAATGCTTACAGTTTCTAACTACATGAAGGATTACCCCATGATTTTTGATTGGCTAGCACTTACTGATATGAATGTTTTGGTGATATTAATTATCACATTTATTGTGGCCAGTTTTAATATGATTTCGGGCTTGCTGGTTGTCATCTTAGAACGCACGTCCATGATTGGGATTTTAAAATCAATGGGAGCATCTAATGGCGAAGTGAAAAAAATATTTCTGTACAACGGTACAATTTTGGCAGGAAAAGGCATTGTAATAGGCAACTTAATAGCCTTTGGATTACTCCTTATACAGAAGTATTTTGAACCAATAAAATTAGACCCTGCTTCCTACTATGTTAGTGCTGTGCCAGTTAGCATTGATATTCCGAATATCCTTATTATAAACTTTGCCGTAATATTACTCACATTTATTGCACTTCTACTTCCAGCAATAGCTATTTCAAAGGTGAACCCAGCAGTGGCTGTTAAGTTTGAGTAATTAAGAAAAATTAGGTAATGTCAAAAAATAATGTAAACTTAGCAGTATAAACAAAAACTAAATAGTAAGATTATGAAAAAATTATTAGCAGAATTTATCGGGACAATGTGGCTAGTGTTAGGCGGGTGCGGAAGTGCCGTTTTAGCCGCCGGAGTTCCTGAAATAGGGATAGGGCTTGTAGGTGTATCCCTTGCCTTTGGGCTTACAGTACTAACTGGTGCCTATGCTTTAGGGCATATTTCTGGCGGCCATTTTAACCCCGCAGTATCTGTAGGCTTATGGGCTGGCGGTCGGTTCGATAAGAAAGAATTATTACCTTACATAGGAGCACAAGTTGTAGGCGGTGCTTTTGGAGCTGCAATTCTATACTTAATTGTAAGTAGTGCCGCAGATTTTTCAGGAGTCGGTTCAGCACCAGGTGCTTTTGCCACAAACTTTTATGATGCCAATGTATATGGAGTTAATTTTGGACTCGTAGGAGCATTAGTAACAGAAATTGTGATGACATTTATGTTCTTAATAGTCATACTTGGAGCAACTCATAAAAATGCGTCCCCGGGTTTTGGAGGCATGGCAATAGGTTTAGCTTTAACTTTAATTCACTTAATCAGTATTCCTGTAACCAATACATCTGTAAACCCAGCAAGAAGTACTGCCGTAGCCATTTTTGCAAATGCCCATGCAATGGGGCAATTATGGCTGTTTTGGCTAGCCCCAATTGTGGGAGCAATTTTGGCCGGATTAGTATATAAGTTCATGGCACCAGACAACAAGGACTAACGGAAAAGACTTGCTTTTTGCCTTATTATATAGCAATTTTCAACTTGCCAACCTACTTCCTCACACGACAACATGTCAGGAATAAAAAAGCGAACAAGAAAAATGGCACTTGTTTTGCCCCCCCTTTTCTAAAGACCCCACGTTATACCGCACGCAAGGCGATATATAACCCTTGGAAAGTAGATTGTTTTGTATTGATGACAAAAATTAGTAACTTTGTTCTACTAAATAATGGGACTATAACAAAATGAAACAAATGAAACAAATATTGCTAATTGCCTTACTTTTTAGTAGCACCATTACTTTTGCACAAAAAAAGAATGCCACTTTCTTGGTTACCGAGGATATTACCATTTATACCTCGTTTTTCGATAAAACTAAGCTCAATATAAATAATTTTTTAAAGCAAAACAAGGCCTATATTATTAGTGTCAATGAACGAAAAACAAGTATGAATGCCGATTTTTATATCAGCAAAGAAGGAAAAGCTTTGCTAGATAAGCTCATTCCTGAGTTAGGTTATGTAAACGAAAGAAATGTTTCTACAACAAGCTATAAAGAAAAAATTGAAAAAATAGCTATTCAAAAGAAATATTTGGCAAAACGAAAAGCGAGCTATGAAGCGGAACTTAAAAAGATATCGAATACACACATAAAATACTACACTTACTGGGATGAGCTACGGCGAATTGATGAGCAAGTTTACAACCTTGACAAAGAAATAAAGGGCTACGAAAGTGATAAAACCTATAAAATAAGCATTAGCATACACGACGATACGGTCGATTTATCAACCAACCAAGTCAGTTGGGTAAATATGCCAGGTGTAGCCACCGACTTTCTATTTATAGAAAATCCAAGCCCTAAAATCTCCTCCCAAATGTACCTTGGCTACTCCCTAAAATACATGATAACCAAAGGGAAATCGCACTTTACCCTAGGGGCTTTAAAAAGCATTTCGGCAGCCGTGGAAGACAGCTCTGTTTTTTCGGAGCAGTTTCATTTTGGCTTTGGGCAAGATTTTTATACCAAGCATTTTGGGCGAGGCAAGCGAAAATGGTTTAACCTTTATTCGGGCTACAATGTAGGAGGAATATACCTTACAGGCAATAATATTGCCGACGATTGGTTGCCCTATGCGAACGTCTATTTGGGCAACGAAATTTTTAAGAATAGATATGTTTTGCTCGACACAAAAGTAGGCTACCACCTCCCATTTCGCTACAACCGTAATATGAGGGGCTGGACTGCACAAGTGGCATTCAACTTTGTATTTTAAATTTCTCGATATGGGAGTAGAAGGACAAAAATCATTTTTAACAAAGCTATCAGGCACTGTGCCAGCAAGTTTGCTCATTAAATTTGCAGGAAAAAGAGATGTTTTCCCGTTCTACCATGCAATAAATTCATTTCCCCCAGCACATTTGCGTCAGCTCTATAAAGTAAAATCAAAAGACGAATTTATAAAAGATTTAGATTTTTTCCTTCGCTATTTTGAACCCGGAGATATTCGTGAAATTGAAATTAACAACAAAAAAAAGAAACCCTGTTTTTACCTTACTTTCGACGACGGGCTTGCCGAAGTGTACCATATTATTTCGCCCATATTAAAAGCCAAAGGAGTCCCCGCAGCCTTTTTTATTAACTCTGGTTTTATTGATAACAAAAAATTATTCTACCGCTACAAAGTAAGCCTTATTTTAGATGAATTGCTCAGCAAAAGAAAATCATCACGGCTCGAAAGCGAAATTTATGCCATCTGTGGGAAAAAAAAAGAACAGTTTCAAAATGTAACAGACTTGTTACTTTCCCTTAGGTATCATCAAGAAAGAGAAATAGATTATATTGCTAAAATAGCAGGTGTAAATTTTGAGAAATATTTAGAAAATGAAAAACCTTACCTTAGCTCGGCACAAATTTGGGAGCTAATTAATGAAGATTTTGTAATCGGGGCACATAGCATTGACCACCCACACTATAGTAGAATTACAATCAAAGAACAAATCCGCCAAACTAAAGAAAGCCTTGATTTTATAAATAAAAAATTTGGGATAAAGAACAATTATTTTGCCTTCCCATTTAGCGATGTTGGGGTGTCAGACCATTTCTTTAAGATTATACAACAAAAAAAAATTGCAGAATATACTTTTGGCACTTCAGGCATGAAATCCGATACTACACTAAAAAATATACAACGAATACCGATGGAGCAATCGGCCCTATCGGGCAAACAAAACCTTAAATCGGAGTACCTGCAAACGATGGTAAAAAAAGGCTTAGGTAGAAATGAGATACTTAGAAAGTAGCCTCAAAAATAAACACTTTTGATTTTAGTTCGCTTAATCTAAAATAAAAAAATGACTAAAACAAACCAGCCAGAACGTGCCGTTTGGGCAGAAAAAACAACCGTTTGCATGATTGAGCAAAACGTGTTGCCCTTTAAGTACCAAGTTTTTCGTAGCGAAAGCTATGCCAAAACTATTGTTGCAATAAAAACCATGATTACCAGAGGCGCTGGCTCAATAGGAGCTGCCGCAGGATATGCCATGGCACAGGCCGCCAGCGAAGCACCAAAAAATGACTATCTGAATTTTATAAATACTGCCAAAAAAGAAATAGAAGCCTCCAGACCAACTGCCCGAGATTTATTTGCAGCCACCGAAAGGGTATATCAAAAAGCAAAAAAAAATAAAGCATTGGCTTGGCTCGAAGCCCAATTAGTAGCCGATGAAATTGTTGATGCAGGAGAAAAAATTGGCAAACTCGGCAACGCTTTGTTGAAAAATAAGGCTCGAATTTTAACACATTGCAATGCCGGTTGGTTAGCACTGGTAGCACATGGCTCTGCAATTGCCCCAATTTACGAAGCCCACAATACCGGGAAAAAAGTCTTTGTTTATGTAGATGAAACCCGCCCACGCTCGCAAGGGGCAAGGCTTACAGCATGGGAACTCAACCGAGCAAAAATACCCCACGCAGTAATTGCCGATAATGCTGCGGCACATTATATGCAGCAAGGAAGCATAGACATCGTCATTACTGGGGCAGATAGAATCGCCGCAAACGGCGATACGGCCAACAAAATTGGCACGCTGGAAAAAGCAATAGCAGCAAAGTATTTTGGAATCCCATTTTATATTGCCGCACCCATTTCTACCTTCGATTTTGAAACAAAAAACGGAGCTGGTATCCCTATCGAAGAGCGTTCGGAGGGCGAGGTCATTTTTCAGACAGGGCTTGATGAAAGTGGAAATTTACAAAAAATACAAACCGTTTCGCCAAACTCACATGCCCTAAACCCAGCTTTTGACGTTACCCCAGCCGAGCTTATCACAGGTTTTATCACCCCAAAAGGGATATTTACTGCAAAAGAACTTTTGAAATTAACAATTAACCCATTAAAACCTTCGCATTTTCGATAGCCGCTTCGGTAATGTTTTCGCCACTTAGCATTTTTGCAATTTCGTTCAGGCGTTCGGTATTCGAAAGTATTTTTATATTTGAAGCCACAGAATTATTAGATGCCTCTTTATAAACCAAATAGTGGGTGTCAGCTTTCGCCGCAATTTGGGGTAAATGTGTAATATCAATAACCTGCATGTTTTCCGACATCAGTTTCATAATATCCCCCATTTTATCGGCAATATCGCCAGAAACTCCAGTATCTATCTCGTCAAAAATAATGGTAGGTAGGGCGGTTGATTTAGATATTAAGAACTTGATACTGAGCATTAAACGAGAAATTTCTCCCCCCGAAGCGACACTCGAAATTTCTTGCGGAGCAATATTTTTATTGGCAGAAAATAAAAACTGAATATCATCGCAACCATCAGCAGTAAGCATTTTGCTCTCTGCCCTTGCAATTATAAATTTAGCATCGGGCATGCCTAAACGAAAAAGTAAACTTGTAATTTCTTTCTCTATTTTAGGAAATACTTTTTGCCGAGCTTTGGATATTTTCTCTGCCTGAATTTTAACTTTTTCTTTTGCCGAAGCTACCCATTGCTCTAGTTTTAAAATATTTTCATCATAAGAATTTATATTTTGTAAGCTATTTTCCAGCGTATTTTTAATCTCAATAAGTGCTGTATCAGTATCTACTTTATGCTTTTGCATGAGCTGGTATAGCAAGTCTAGGCGTGTAGTGTGTTCATTAATAAGTGCCGAATTGTACTGCACATCGCCTGCCAAAGTTTCAATTTCGGCAGATAAATCACTAATTTCAATTTCCAAACTTTTGAGCCTATTTTTTAGTTCTATTGCTGGGGTATAAAAATTTTCGATGCGGAGCATAGCGGCATGTGCCGCCTGAATTTGAGGCAGAATACTGGTTTCTTCTTCCTGCAAAAGTAAAAAAGAATGGCTTAGATTTTTCTGAATATCCTCGGCATGGTTTAGGCTTTCTAGCTCATTTTCAATCTGTTTAACTTCGCCTTCGGTAATTTCAGCGGCTTCTAACTCATTAAACCGGTATTGAAAATAATCAAAATCGGCTTTTGATTTTTCGGCTTCTGCTCGCAATTTTTCTAAGTCAGAAAGTTTGGCTTTGTAAGCCAAAAAATGTTTTTTATATTTCAGCAAAGCTGAATTTGTACCTGCTGCAGCATCGGTAACTTTTAGCTGAAAACTGAAATTGCCTAGTTCTAAATTTTTGTGTTGAGAATGAATATCCGAAAGCAAGGGACTTAATTCTTTAAGCACAGAAAGTGTTGATGGTGAGTCATTTACAAATACTCGTGAACGTCCAGAAGCACTAATTTCTCGCCTTATAATTAAGGTGTCAAAAAAATCAATATCGTTATCCGAAAAAAAATCTTCTAGACCATAACGGCGAATATCAAAAAAGCCTTCGATGGTACATTTTTTCGATTTTTCTTTGAGTACCGAACTGTCTGCACGCTTGCCTAGTAGCAAGGACATTGCACCGAGCAAGATGGATTTTCCGGCACCAGTTTCGCCTGTAATTACAGAAAATCCGCTTCCAAATTTAATCTCAAGAGCGTCAATTAGGGCGTAGTTGTTTATTGTTAGATTTGTTAGCACAATTTTGTTTTTATAAAAGTCATTTTTTTGTAAAAATAGAAGATTTACTGAAATATTTGTAATCTTTGTAATGATTTTTAAAATTTAAAAAAAATAACTTAATGGAATTACAGAATAAATGTTGTGCCATAATTTTGGCTGGCGGAAATTCGAGCAGAATGGGGCAACATAAAGCACTATTGCGATTTAATGATGGTTTTTATTTTTACGAAAAAATAAGTCTTCAATTTTTAAAATTGGGCTGTAAAAAAGTAATTATTTCAATAAATAGCAATGCTTTTAAGGCGGTAAAAAAGCAAAAAATTAAGATTAAAAATATAATTTTTGTTGAAAATAAATACCCCGAAAAGGGGAAGCTATATTCTCTACAATTAGCTCTAAAAGAGGTCGATAAGGGCTTTGGTGCTTTTGTTCATAATGTCGATAATCCTTTTGTTGAGCTTGCGGATTTAGAGTTGCTCGCTGCGGGTATTTTTGATGCAGATTATTGTGTACCACAATATAAGGGTAGGGGAGGGCACCCTATTTTGCTTTCTGCAAAAGCGGTAAAAATGGGGCGAGATTTTAACCCCGATTTGGATTTGCGTACATTTATGCACAGTTTAAAACGAAAAAATTGCCCTACTGATAATGAAAATATACGAGTTAATATAAATACACAGGCGGATTATTTGCGGTATTTTCCGCAGAGTTAGGGTTTTGCAAATGCTACAATTTTCTCGTAAACAGGGTTATATTTTTTCCATTCTGGCAAATTAAAATTATTGTTGTGCCAAAGTAGAACAAATTGCCCGTTGTATTTTTTTACTGTTTTTATTAGCTTTTTAAAAGCTAAATATAGCTCCTCGGGGCTTGGTTCTGTGCGGGCAAGGGCGGTTTCCATGGCAATGAGTGGCTGCTGTTTTAGCTTGAGCATTTTCCTTGTGAGGATATTAAAAGTGGAGTATTCGTAGCAAGTGCCGCAGCGAAAACCGCCTTGGTGTGTGTAGCTCATCGAGCTGTCGCCTGTTAGCTTTGCGTCTTCCCAAAGTTGCCATGTTTTTGGGTTTTTAAAGCAGAGGTAGTGCTGTCTGCCTTCGGTGATTTCTGCATGAATAGCCCGTATTCGGGCTACCTCTGTATTGAACTTATCTTTCTGATTATAAGAGTTTAACGAGGCGTGTAAGCCCACTTTATGCCCCTTTTCTATGATTTTCTTTATGGTTGCCACAACTTTCTTATTATCAATATTATACTGTGCATCATCTTCGCCAATTTTGCCGGGGATAAAATAAAAATGGGAGGTTGTGCCATATTTTTCTGATATTTTCATTAGGCTATCAAAAGTGTCGAAGGGGTCTTTTTTATTGCCTGTTTTTATGTGCCATATTTTCTTTAACGAGCTGGCTGCTAGGCGTGTGCTTTTGCGTTTTAGCAAATCGCCACCTACCGATTTTGCTGATGATTTTAAGCCCGAATATTTTTTAAAAAAGTCAATATCGTGGGTTATTTTAACTGAGTATTTATGCTTATCTTCCACTTTGTAGCCAAAATGGAGCAGCATTTTCTTTAGCATTTCGGTATATTCGTTTACAATTGGGCGGTGCGAAAAATTGAATTTTACAGCCAGATGGTTTTCGTCTGGTAATCGACCTAGTTGGTCTTTGTTGCCTTCTAGTGCTTCTTCCCAGCGGGTGAGCATGAAAAATGCTGATGCAAAAATATCTGCTTGGCAGGTGATTTTATTTTCAGAAATTTCGGTATTTATATGGCCCCATAAAATGGGGGTTGCTGTGTGGTTTGTAAATTGGCTTTCAAAAGATTTTACTGCGTTGGGGATGTTTTCTTTTTTTATATAATTTCGGCTGCCTAGTTTAGAAAAAAAACTGTCGGAGAAAATAATTAATTTATTATTTGGCAAAATTATTTTCCAATCTACCCCGTCTTTTATTTCGATATTAATAGGGATATTTAGAAATTCGGTAAATAAAATGTGTAGGATATATTTTTTTTCGGGCAGGAAATAAGGGGGGATTTTAATTTTTAGCATCAAAAAAGGGTTTGTTTTATGAGGTAAGCAGAAAATAAAGTCTGATTGGGTAGGCTTTATGTATTGCAAACTTAACTTATTTTTTTCAAAAATAAAATAAAATTTTATTGCTCATTGTTTAGGGCTATTCTGTAGGAAAAGCTAACTTGCAAGTCTTAATTTATACCTCAAAAAAAATCGAGATATACTTTTTATTGACTTTGTAACGTTTTTTTTGTAGGTTTTAAAATCAGTAAAATAAAAAAATGAAATTAATAATAGGACTATTTTTTAGTGGTTTATTTTTTACGACAAGTTTGTTTTCGCAAAATGTAAAAATTAGTGGAAATTCTAGGACTTATGCTGGGGATACGCTCTATTTTTATACTTATGCGGAATATATTACAAAAAAGAAGACCTCGCTAGGTACTGCTGTTGTTGATTCGTTGGGTAATTTTTCTGTTAATTTTGAAATACCAGAAACCCTTTGTGCTTATATTGATTTGGAGGTATTTAGGGGTAAATTATTTTTGGAAAAAGGCAAGTGGTATAAAATTGTTTTTCCTCAAAAAATAAAAAAAACGAAGCGGGAATTGCTGAATCCTTTTTTTGTTCCTCAAGAATTTTATGTGCGGGTACTCAATTATGGCAAGGAGGATTTAAACTCTAAAATTAAGTTGCTCAATAGTTTATATAACGAAAAATTATCGCGCCTATATGTGGGATATACGGGGAAAGTAAGCCCTAAAAAAACAGAGCAAGCGATTAAAGAAATTAATGATAGTTTGCCAAAGGGGGGCAGTTTATTTTTCAAAGGGTATAAAAAATATACGATTGCAGTTATGCGATATATAACGTATCAGCATGATTTTGAAGGAGTTATGGGGAGGAGTTTTAATAACAAACCGTTATATAAAAACCCAAGTTATAATGCTGCTTTTGAGCAAGTTGTGGGCAATTATTTTGAAAAATCAACAGGGACTACCGAACTTATTGAACTACTAACTAAAGAAAAAAGTTGGGATAAATTGGATAAAAAGTTAAGTGGGCAAGCGGCTTTTGCAAATACTGCTTTTCGAGAATTAGTATTGATAAAGGCACTTTACAATACCTTTTATAAAGATTATGTTTTACGAAATGTTTGCCTTTCGGTACTTAAAGAAGCAGAAAGTAAGGCTAAAAATCCTGAAAATAGAAAAATTGCGGCTAATATTATAGAGAAAATAGGGACACTTTTGCCTGGTAATTCTGCTCCTGAAATTTTTTTAGATGATGCTAATGGGGAACAGTTTACATTGAATAAAAAGGCGGGGAAGTTTATTTATCTTAATTTTTATGAGAAGGGTAATTATGTTTGCCAAAAAGAAATTAGCTTGCTCGATGCAATTTATAAGCAAAATATAGATTTGCTAGAAATAGTTACAGTATGGTCGGGGGGGAGCGAGGCAGAAATGAAAGCGATGATTAAAGCCAAAAAATATGGCTGGACTTTTTTGTATGCCCCTGAAAATGAAGGTATTTATAAGGATTATCAAATTGCTGTAAAGCCGCATTATTTGCTAATTCACCCAGAGGGGTATTTATTGTATATGACTGCCCCTAGCCCGGCAGAGCATTTTGAGCCATTGTATTATGCGGCTTATCAAAAATGGAAAAGAGAGCTTACTCGTAGAAAAAATCATAGTGGGCTAGACCAAAACTAAGCCGCTATTTGGGGCGGTTGTTTTAATCAAAAAAAACAGAGGGGTGCTGGTGCTTTTCGTTTTGGCAACTGTAGTATTTTTTAACACGTACAGTATTACCTTTTCCGGAGTATTCAATTTCGTCGAATAAAAAACTTGAAATAAAGATGCCTCTACCATTGAGCTCCATTATGTTTTCAGCAGCTGTAGGGTCGGGCAAGTTTTCCCAATCGAAGCCATTGCCATCGTCAGTAATCTCCCATTCGCAGCCCGTTTTATCTTTGGTGAAGTCGATGGTAATTCCTCGGGACGCAAGTCGTTCGTCTTCCATTTTACTTTGGTAAAGTGCTTCTAGCTGATTGTTTTCTAGGGCTTTAGTTTTATCTTTTAGGCTAATTTCGAGGTTGCCATGCTCAAAAGCATTGGTAATTAATTCGACCAATCCTAGTTCGGTGTTTATTCGGTCGTTATTATTGAGGTTGCATACCGTTTCGATAAGTAATCTATCTACTATTTGAGGGATTTTTTTTATATCTGTTTTAAAAACGATTCTAAATTTTTTGTATAAGATGTTGCCAAGTGGGGTGGTATTACTGCTTTTGCTGCCTAATATTGCTTTGTATTTTTTGAGTAGTGGTAATAAATTCATTGCCTCGACAGGTTTTTTTAGGTAGTTGCTTGCCCCCAAGTGGAAGGCTTTTATAGAGTTGTCTTGGCTGCCTAAAACGGTAGTGATAATTATGATTGTTTCAGGGTTCTGCTCAAAAATTTTTTCAATCATTTCAAGCCCATCCATTACGGGCATTTGTATGTCCGAGATAACTAGGTCGGGCTGAAATTCTTTAAAAACAGAAAGCCCATCAAGCCCATTTATTGCAGAGCGATACTGGTAACCATTTTCGGCTAGCATGTTTTCAAGAAATATTCTTGAAGAGGTATCGTCTTCAACTATCAGGATTTTCATATTTAATAATTTGGTACAAGGCTATTTCTTTTTGCAAAGTTGTGCAATTTATTTAAAAAAAGTTGATTTGAAAACTGCTTGGTTGTTTTTTTTATCGGTAAGCACAATTTTAAGTTCATGATTTTGCCCAAATTTAATATTATTATCGAAGATATAAAAAATAGTTTGTTTTTTCCGTCGAACTGAAACAGTACCCATTGCCCATCAATATAGCCATTGTAGCTTTCTACTCCAGAAAGGTTATCGGTTACTTTAAATGCAATTTTATTGCCTACTTTTTTATTTGTCCCTTTGGTGAATTTTTTTGGTTTTATTTTTGGTGGCACAGTATCTGCCATAAGGGTAAATTTTCCGAAATTTTTACTTTTTCCTGTAAAAAAGCCGTCGATATACTTGGCATCTACCCAAGAAATTCCGCCTTTGGGCGAGATGTAAACAATAGATGTTTTTTTGAGCAGGTTAGGCGGTATCCCTTTTGCTCTAAGAGAAACCGTTAGTGCTTTGTGTATTGGTTCGTTATTATTATGCACATGAAAAATGGAGCTTTGGAATCTTTTTTGCGTTGTTTTTTCTTCGTAGTAGTTTAAGCAAATATTTTTGTATAGTGAGTTTTTTGTTATTGTGAGCCTAAAATCGGGTTCAATAATAGAGTGGGTTTTATCAAATTTTACGTCAGACTTGCAAGCTGTGTGTGTTGTTTTTTTAGGTTGTTTTTTACTTTTGGCATAAAAGCGAAGTGTCGTTTTATTATGATAAAAATCGCTAATTATAATTTCTATTTTGTGGGTTTTGTTATCGTTAAAATAAAAGCCTTCGTGTTTTTTTTCGTATATTCGGAGTGTGTTTCCTGGTTCGGAGTAGCATTTTTGTAATCTCTTTTTATTTTCTTTATAGTAGGGGTAATCTATGAGGCTATTTATGGCTCTAGATTGGTTAAAAAAGAGTCCTCTCATTTTATGTTTATAGACTAATTGCCCATCAATTTTTAACTCGCTTTGGAAAATCCCACATTTATTATGTACACTACTCATGTAGTCGTTGGCAGAAAATGAAAAGCCTATTTTTCCTGAAACGCTTACTGTTTTTCCTTGGGTTGTGAATAAACGCCCTTGCCCTTTTGTTTTTAGGTAGTTGGGGCTATTTTTACCGTTCACTTTTGAACTTTTGGTAAGTGGGTAAATGCCTACTGTCAAAAATTTGGGGCGAATATTGTCTTGAATAGTGAAGCCAAAAAGTGCTGGGTTCAGCACTTCTTCGGTAAGGGTATTTCTGATTTCAAAATGTAGGTGAGTACCGAAGGAGTGCCCTGTATTTCCGGCATAGCCAATAATTTCACCTTGTTTAAATCTGAGTTCTTCGGGCTGGGGATATAGGTTAATTTTAAAGCTTTGCTTTTGGTATTGCTGCTGCTTTACATACTGTGCTACTTTTTTTGAGTATCTGTTTAAATGCCCATAAACAGTAGTGTACCCGTTGGGGTGGGCAATGTATAGTGCATTTCCATAGCCCCAAGGCGAAACGGAAATCCGGGCGACATACCCATCGGCAGGGGCATATAAAGCTGTGCCTGTGTGTGGCACTTTTATATCTATTCCGGTGTGAAAATGGTTGGCACGTAGCTCGCCAAAATTGCTAGATATTTGAATTTTTTTTTTTGTTGGCGAAATAAAATAATCTTTAGCCAGTTCTTGTGCAAAGAGCAAGCTGGGTAGCTGAAATAGTAGTAGTAGTGAGGTGTATCGTAAATGTACTTGCATGGTGCATTAATATTGTGTGTTAAATTGGGGGCAGAACTGCAAACCTTTGGTAAAGGTAGTCTTTTTTCATGACTTTTTTATTTTTTTTTGCCCGATTTTGGGCGGGAAGTATATTTTCATTAATTATGGCAGGTGTATCAAAAATTTATGG